>DASXAI010000078.1:0-3984 GCA_036406775.1 Acidimicrobiales bacterium | reverse complement strand
GCGACCTCGAGGCCAAGGTGAGCCGCCAGGTCGAGAAGGGCGTCCGCGACGCCGACGCCGTCCTCTTCCTCGTCGACGCGTCCGTCGGGGTCACCGACGAGGACGCCGCCGTCGCCGATTGGCTGCGCCGGGTCGGCAAGCCGGTCCTGCTGATCGCCAACAAGGCCGACAACGACCGTCGCGAGCGAGACGCGTGGGAGTTCCTGTCGCTCGGTCTGGGCGAGGCCTATCCGGTCAGCGCGCTGCACGGTCGGCGCACGGGCGACATGCTCGACGACCTCGTCGCCGTCCTGCCGTCCGCCGAGATCGACGACGGGGCCGATGCCGACGGCGAGGCGAGCGGCATCCCGGCCGTCGCCATCGTGGGCCGGCCCAATGTCGGGAAGAGCACGCTCTTCAACCGGCTGATCGGCGAGGAGCGGTCGGTGGTGCACGACCTACCGGGCACGACTCGCGACAGCATCGACACGATCGTGGAGACCGCCGAGGGGCCGATCCGGTTCGTCGACACCGCCGGCATGCGGCGCAAGAGCCGGGTCGACGACGGGCCCGAGTTCTATTCGCTCGTGCGGGCGCTGCGGTCGGTCGACGAGGCCGACGTCGCCCTGCTCGTAATCGACGCCACCGAGGGTGTCACCAGCCAGGACCAACGTCTGGCCGAGCGGATCGACGCCGCCGGCTGCCCGGTCGTCGTGCTGCTCAACAAATGGGACCTCCTGCCGGACGCCGAAGCCCGGGAGGTCGCCACGGGCCAGCTCGCCCGCCGTCTCCACTTCATCGGCGACGCCCCTGTGCTCAAGGTCTCGGCCAAGACAGGTCGGGGCGTGCACAAGCTGCTGCCGATCCTCGCCGATGCCATTGAGCGCTACCACCGCCGGGTGCCGACACGCGACGTGAACAAGGTGATCGCCGAGGCCCAGGCGGCCCAGCCCGCTCCCGGTGGGGCCCGGGTGCTGTACGCCCTGCAGGGCGCGGCCGATCCGCCGACCTTCACGCTGTTCGCCAACCGGGAGCTGCCGCCGCCGTACGTCCGCTACTTGGAACGCAAGCTGCGGGAGGCATTCGATCTGGGCGCGGTGCCGGTCAAGTTGCGGGTCCGCCGCCGGTCGGAGTAGGGGGAGGCGATGGACGACCTCGAGCAGCGCACGGAGCGGGCCCGGTCGGGGAACCTCTACAAGGAGGCCGACAAGCTGGCGCGCCAGCACAAGCTGTTCGTGCGCGACCGGATCGCCCTGTTGTGTGACAAGGAGTCGTTCGTCGAGGACGGTCTCTTGGCCAACGCCGCCGCCACAGACCTACCCGCCGACGGCGTGATCACCGGGCTGGGTCGGGTCGAGGGCCGGGCCGTGTGTGTGATGGCCAACGACCCCACGGTGAAGGCGGGCTCGTGGGGGGCGCGCACGGTGGAGAAGATGGTGCGCCTCACCGAGTACGCCCTGCGCCACGAGCTGCCGATCTTCTGGCTGGTCGACTCGGCCGGGGCTCGCATCACCGACCAGGTCGAGCTGTTCCCGGGGCGGCGGGGGGCGGGGCGCATCTTCGCCAACCAGGTCCGCCTGTCGGGCAAGGTGCCCCAGGTGTGCTGCTTGTTCGGGCCGTCGGCGGCGGGCGGCGCCTACATCCCGTCGTTCTGTGACGTGGTGTTCATGGTGGAGGACAACGCCTCTATGTACCTGGGCTCGCCCCGCATGGCCGAGGAGGTCATCGGCGAGCGGGTCAGCTTGGAGGAGATGGGCGGGGCCCGGATGCACGCCACCGTGTCGGGGTGTGGCGACAACCTGGCCGTCGACGACGCCGACGCCATCGAGCAGGCCAAGCACTGGTTTTCGTACCTGCCCGGCAACTGGCGCGACGTGCCGCCGGTGACGGCGGGGGAGGCGCCGGCAGTCGCGCTGACCCGGGCGGTGCTGCCCGAGCGCGACGGGGCCGGCTACGACATGCATCGGCTCCTCGACGGTCTGGTCGATGCCGATTCGTTCTTCGAGATCAAGCCGTTGTGGGCGCCCGAGGTCATCGTCGGGTTCGCCCGGCTCGAGGGCCACCCCGTGGGCATCGTCGCCTCGAACCCGATGCACAAGGGCGGGGTGCTGTTCGTCGACTCGGCCGACAAGTGTGCCCGGTTCATCTGGCTGTGCGACGCCTTCAACGTGCCGCTGGTGTTCCTGGCCGACGTGCCTGGCTTCATGATCGGCACCGAGGTCGAACGCCAAGGCATCATCCGCCACGGGGCCAAGATGATCTCCGCCGTCACCGACGCCACCGTGCCCAAGGTGTGCGTCGTCGTGCGCAAGGCCTACGGAGCCGGGCTCTACGCCTTCTGCGGCCCCGCCTTCGATCCCATCGCCACCCTCGCCCTGCCCACCGCCAAGATCGCCGTGATGGGACCCGAGCCCGCCGTCAACGCCGTCTACGCCAACAAGATCACCGCCATCAGCGACCCCACCGAACGCGCCGCCTACGTCGCCGCCCGCCGCGCCGAGTACGAGGAGGACGTCGACCTGCTGCGCCTGGCGTCGGAGCTCGTCATCGACGCCGTCGTGCCCTTCGAAGGGTTGCGCGACGAGATCATCAGCCGCCTCGCCGCCGCCGACCCCGTCGACCGCCAAGCCGTCGCCAAACGTCACGGAGTCCCACCCGTCTGATGCCCTGGTGCGACGACTGTTCGAAGTACTGGACGTACTCCTCGCTCCCGCCGGAAGGGACGTGCCCGACGTGCGGGCGAGTGCTGGCCAAGCCCGAGCGGCCCGCGGGCCCGGTCACGGCCGAGTCGCTCGACCTGCGGGAGATGGCGGGCGAGAAGGCCAAGGTGCCGTGGCACTTCAAGCTGATGCTGGTGGCCCTCGTGATCTATCTCGGCTGGCGGTTCGTGCAGTTGATCGTGCTGCTGTTCTGAGCCCGGGCGGTTAGACCAGCGGCGTCCGTGGGAACCCTGGGTCCCGATGGACGTGGTCACCTGTCACCGCCTGGTGCGGACATTCGGGAGCCAGACGGTGCTCGACGGTGTCGATCTCACGGTCGCGCCCGGCACGATCGTCGGCCTCATCGGCCCGAGCGGCTGTGGCAAGACGACGCTGGTGCGCGCCTTGCTCGGCATCATCGAGCCCACGTCCGGCGAGGTCCGTGTCCTTGGCACGGCGCCGACCGAGTTCTCGTCGGCCCAGCGCACGCGCATCGGCTACATGCCCCAGGCGCCGGCGCTGTTCCCGAACCTGTCGATCAACCACAACCTGCGGTTCGCGGCGTCGCTCTACGGCGTCCGACGGCGGGGCCGGCGGCGCCGTCTCAAGCAGTTGCTCGACTTCGTCGGCCTGACGGCAGACGCCCGCAAGCTGGCCGGCGCGGCCTCGGGCGGCATGCAGCGCCGGTTGGCCTTGGCCCAGGCGCTCGTGCCCGACCCCGAGCTCATCGTCCTCGACGAGCCCACCGCCGGCGTCGACCCGATCCTGCGGGCCCGGTTCTGGAGCTACTTCCGCGACCTGCGCGACGCGGGCCGCACCCTCGTCGTCTCGACGCAGTACGTCGGCGAGGCGGTCGACTGCGACGTCGTCGCCGTCATGTGCGCCGGCCGGATCGTGGCCCTCGAAGCGCCCGACACGCTGCGGCGCCGGGCGTTCGGCGGTGACATCGTCGACCTCAGCGCCGAGCGGGGCTGGTTCAGCCGGGAGGAGATCGAGAAGCTGGCCGCCGAGCCGTACGTGATCGCCACGCACCGCACCGCCGACGGCCTTCGCATGGTCGTCGAGGACGCGACCACCGACACGCCGCGCCTGCTGGGAGTGCTCCAGAACGCCGAGGTGGGGCCGGTGACCGTCAACCAGATCACGCCCGACTACGACGAGGTCTTCGTGGCCATCATGCGCGCCTCCGATGAGGCGTCCTGCGCGGTGCCGGCGTGAGCGCCGGCTCGGCGACGTTGCGGCGTTCGTCGCAGACGTTCGGCTTCCTGCGCAAGGAGGCCGTCGACGTCGGGCGCCAGCCGCGTCT
>DASXAI010000077.1:0-1558 GCA_036406775.1 Acidimicrobiales bacterium | reverse complement strand
CGGCAAGGTCGGAGCCGAGGTAGGAATCGCGCTCCCCCCAGATGACCAGTGTCGGGGCCGAGAGCGGGCGGAGCTTTGCTGCGGCTTCCTTCTGGGACTGCCTGACCGAGGCGCGGTAGTAGTTGATCATCCCGGCTGCTGCGCCCTCCTGTGACCAGGCCTCGGCGTAGCGGTCGATCTCCTCGGGCGTGTACGGCGGGTTCGCCTCGTGCAGGAAGTGGCGGAAGAAGTGCCAGTCCCTGGCGGACACCACCTCCTCGGGCAGTCCCGGCACCGCAAAGAAGAAGAAGTACCAGGACTTCCGGAGCTGGTTCGGGTTTTTCAGTCCCTCCGACAGGCGCCGCGGGTGGGCGGCGTTGAGGATCGCGAGTCGGTCGACAACCTCGGGGTGGTTCATCGCGGTCGTCCAGGCAATGCTTCCGCCCCAGTCGTGACCGACCAACAGCGCCGACTTGGCACCCAGTTCTCCGATCAGGCCGCGGATGTCGTCGGCGAGCAGGTCGACGCCGTAGGCCTCGAAGCCCTCCGGCTTCGACGACAGGTTGTAGCCACGCGTGTCGGGGGCGACGACCCGAAAACCCGCCGCCACAAGCGGCTCGATCTGCAGCCGCCAACCGAACCAGAACTCCGGGAAACCGTGCAGCAGGACGATCAGCGGCCCCTCACCGGCCTCGACGTAATGCAAGCTCTGATCGCCGACCTCGGCATAACCCTCCCGAAGCCCGATCCCGACGTCAGGGAGCTGGCTGGTGGTGCTCATCAGGACCTCCATGGGTAGCGGACTCGACGCGAGACTATGCTGGCCCGTCGCCGCGACACAATCGCCCAAGGCGGGTGACATTGCCCATGACCCAGATCGATGTCCGCGCGTTCGATCAGTACGAGGCGGCCGGTTGGGAACTGGTGGCCGCCTTCTACGAGCGTGTCTGGAGTCCCACAACGAGTCAGGCTGTGGACTCTCTGCTCGATGCAGCGGGCGTCGAGGCCGGGATGCGCGTAGTCGACGTTGGCACCGGAGCGGGCGATGCTGCGGGGAGGGCGAGCGAGCGGGGCGCCCAGGCGACCGGAGTCGATGTTGCGGCCGCCATGGTGGAGATCGCCGCACGGCGCTACCCGGCTGCTTCGTTCGTGGAGGCATCGATCACGGCGCTTCCCTTCGAGGACGAGTCGTTCGATGCGGCAGTCGGGAACATGGTCATTCAGCATGTCGGGGAGCCGGATCGGGCGGCTCGAGAGCTCTTCCGGGTCCTCGCTCCGGGTGGTCGGGTGGCCCTGTCGACCTGGGACGCCCCCGATCGCTCGCCTTTCTTCGCAGCGCTGCTCGGCGCGATTGCGGATGCTCAGGTACCTCCACCCACCGAGACGCCACCAGGCCCGTCGTTCTATCAGTACGCGGACGACGACGCGTTCGGAGGCCTGCTCGGCACCGCCGGCTTCGTCCACGCATCGGTCGGCACGATTGCAGTCGAGTTTCCGCTCGAGTCGGCAGACGATTTGATCACTGCCTTGGCGGAGGGCACGGTCCGCACGGGAGCGCTCCTGCGGGCCGCCGGTGAGG
>DASXAI010000076.1:0-6442 GCA_036406775.1 Acidimicrobiales bacterium | reverse complement strand
CGCCTCGACGACCAGGTCCGCGACGCCGTCTCCGCCGAGGTGATCTACCCCACCGTCGGCATGCTGCTGTGCAACCACCGCGACGGTGACTACAAGCGGGCGTGCTTCCAGGCCTACAACCAGTGGATTGCCGACTACTGCTCGCACGCGCCGCACCGCTTGATCGGCGTGGGCCAGACCGCCATGCGGTCGCCGCAGGAGGGCATCGCCGATCTCCAGGAGATCAAGGCGCTGGGTCTCCGCGGCGTCATGATGCCCGGCCTGCCCGCTGGTGAGGACGACTACGACTCCCCCGCCTACGACGAGTTCTGGGACGCCGCCGTCGAGACCGGGCTGCCGCTGAGCTTCCACATCCTCACCACTCGGGCCGAGAACACCCGCGGCCCGAAGATGAACACGTTCCTGTCCGTGGTGCGCGGGTGCCAGGACATCATGGGAATGCTCGTCCTCGGCGGTGTGTTCGAACGCCATCCGGACCTGAAGGTGGTGTGCGTGGAGGCCGACGCCGGCTGGGTGCCGCACTTCATGTACCGCATGGACCACGCCTACAAGCGCCACCGCTACTGGCTGCCCGCGGGCCAGGAGCTGACGCGGATGCCGAGCGAGTGGTTCGCCGACAACATCTACGTGACGTTCCAGGACGACTGGACGGCGTTCCGGTTCGCCGACTCCATGAACTGGCGCCACCTCCTGTGGGCCAACGACTTCCCCCACAGCGATTCGACGTGGCCGTGGTCGCAGGAGATGCTCGCCCAGCACACGGCCGACCTGACGGACGAGCAGCGCCAGGCCATCCTCAGCACCAACACCGCCGAGCTGTACGGCATCGACCTCGCCGCCCTCCGGTAGTGCCCGAGGTCTGGATGCTCGGCGTGGCCACGCCCACGTCGATCGCCCGCTACGCCGAACGCGTCGAGGCCGACGGCTTCACCGGCTTGGCCGTCGTCGACTCGCAGAACCTGAGCGGCGATCCCTACGTCGCCCTGGCGCTGGCGGCGCGCGCGACGAGCCGCCTGCAACTGGCCACCGGTGTGACCAACCCGTACACGAGGCACCCGGCGGTCACCGCGTCGGCCATCGCCAGCGTGCAGGCGGTCTCCGACGGACGCGCCGTGCTCGGGATCGGCCGGGGCGACAGCGCCCTCGCCCACCTCGGCCTGGCGCCGGCGCCCGTCGCCGTGTTCGAGACGTATCTGCGCCGCCTGCAGGGCTATCTGCGTGGCGACGAGGTGGCCTTCGACGACGCCGGCGAGGTGGCGTCGGTCGACGCCCTCGGGCTCGGCGACCAACCGGCGGCGAGCCGCGTGGCGTGGATCGCCGGCGGGCCGAAGGTGCCCGTCGACGTGGCGGCGACGGGGCCGCGTGTGATCCAACTCGCAGCGGTCGTGGCCGAGCGCATCACCTTCGCCGTCGGGGCCGACGCCGAACGCCTCGAGTGGGCCATCGCCACCGCCCGCGCCGCCGGGGGCGCCGGGACCGACGGGCGGTTCGGCGCCTACGTGAACGTCGCCGTCCACCCGGACGTGGCCGTCGCTCGGCGCCTCGTGGCCGGCAGCACGTCCACGATGGCGCGCTTCAACGTGATGCACGGCCAGGCGGTAGGGCCGTTCGACGCGGAGTCGGCGGCGATGCTCGGCGAGCTCGGGCGCCGATACGACATGACCCGTCACACCGAGCCCGGCTCTCCGCAAGCCGACGCCTTGGCGCCGGCCTTCGTCGACCGGTACGCCGTCGTCGGGCCACCCGATGCCGTCACCAGGCGGCTGCAGGAGCTGGCCGCCCTCGGGATCGAGCGCTTCGTCCTGATGGGCGCGGCGCGGGCCCCGGGCCTGGAGGCCGAGGGGCGCGTCGCCCGCGAGCTTCTCGTGGACGAGGTGCTTCCGGCCCTCACCACGTAAAACTGGCTCATGACTTCGCCGAGCACGACTGGTGAGGCCACGACGCCCGCCTTCGAGACGTTGAGCGAGCTCGTGCGGGCGCGACGGAGCAACCTCCGCATCGATCCTGACCGCCCGGTGCCGTCCGAGGTCGTCGAGCGGCTGTGCGACCTGGCCATGTGGGCTCCCAACCACATGCGCACCAACCCGTGGAAGTTCGCCGTCTTCACCGGCGACGGCCGGAGCCGGCTCGGGGCCGCCCTCGAAGCGGCCCAGCAGGCGCGGGGCGAGGCCGACCCCGACCGGTTGAAGAAGTCGCGCACGAAGTACCTGCGGGCGCCGGCGATGCTGGTCGTGGGCAGCGCCGCCCACGACGACCCGGTCTTCCACGCCGAGAACCGCGACGCCGTTTCCGCCGGCGTGGAGAACCTGCTCCTCGGGGCCACGGCCCTCGGGCTGGCGTCCTACTGGTCGACGGGCGAGGTCGCGACGGTCCCGGCGGTGAAGGCCCTGGCCGGGTTCGACCCTGCTGACCAGATCGTGGCCGTGGTCTACCTGGGGTGGCCGGTGGCCCCGCTCCCGGCCCCGCCCAAGGTCGCCCCGCCGATAACTATCGTTGACCGCTGATGCGGCCGTGGCCGGCCGGGGGAACCAGCCGGGTCCCGTACTGGGTCTACACCGACCCTGACGTCTACCGTCGCGAGCAGGAACGGATCTTCCAAGGCCCCACGTGGAATTACGTCGCCCTCGCGGCCGAGGTGCCCGAACCGGGCGACTTCACCCGCACGACCGTCGGCGAAGTGCCGGTGGTCGTCACCCGCGACCGGCGGGGCGAGCTGAACGTCGTCGTCAACCGGTGCGCCCACCGCGGCCTGCAGTTCTGCGTCGCCCCGTCGGGGCACACCACCACCTTCACGTGCCCGTACCACCAGTGGAGCTACGACCTCACCGGCCGGCTGCTCGGCGTGCCGTTCAAGAAGGGCGTGAACGGCCACGGTGGGATGCCGGCCGACTTCGTGAACGCCGACCACGGCCTGGCCCGCCTGCGCGTCACCGAACGCCACGGCGTGGTCTTCGCTTCCTTCGACGCCGAGCCGCCGCCGTTCGACGACTATCTGGGCGCCACCAACCTGGGCTGGTTCGACCGCGTCTTCGACGGCCGCGCCCTGCGGGTCCTCGGCTACCAGCGCCAGCGGGTGCCGGCGAACTGGAAGCTGATGTTCGAGAACATCAAGGACCCGTACCACGCCAGCCTGCTGCACGTCTTCCTGGTGACGTTCGGGTTGTTCCGCGCCGACAGCCCGTCGGCGACGCAGATGGACCCCACCGGCCAGCACTCCGTGCTCGTCGCCAGCCGCGGCGAGCAGCGCGCCAACGCCGCCACGGCCGAGATGGCCTCGTTCCGCGCCGACCTCCGGTTGGCCGGCCCCGAGCTCCTCGACGTGGTGCGCGAGTTCCCCGGCGCCGCCACCGTCGTGATGCAGACGATCTGGCCCAACCTCATCGTGCAGCAGCAGTCGAACACGCTGGCCCTGCGCCAGCTCGTCACGGCCGGCCCCGACGCCTTCGAGCTCCACTGGACCTTCTTCGGCTACGCCTCCGACGACGACGCCATGGTCGAGCGGCGCCTGCGCCAGGCCAACCTCATGGGACCGGCCGGGCTGGTGTCGATCGACGACAGCGAGGTCATGCGGCTGGCCCAGCGAGGCTTCGCCGCCACCGACGACGCCACCGCCGTCGTGGAGATGGGCGGCCGCGACGCCGAGGACGCCGAACACATGGTGACCGAAGCGGCCATCCGCGCCTTCTACACCCACTACCGGCGCGTGATGGAGCTGTGACGTGACGCCGTCGCGCCAGGACCTCCGCGACCTCTACGACGACTACGCCGCCCACCTCGACGACGGCGACCTCGACGCGTGGGTCGACATGTTCACTGATGACGCCCAGTACCTGGTGGTGGCGCGCGAGAACTGGGACCGCGGCTTGCCGCTCGCCACCATCCGGTGCGACGGGCGCGGGATGCTGGTGGACCGGGCCCACACGATTCGCTCGACGCAGTTCTACGCGCCGCGCGTCGTGCGCCACTTCGTCACCGGCGTCCGCCTGCTGGGTGCCGACAACGGGGTGGCGAGCACGGCCAACTTCCTCGTGACCGAGGCGCTCGAGCTCGAACCGGCGCGCATCCACCTGACCGGCCAGTACCAGGACACGGTGGTGGCCACGCCCGCGGGTTTGCGCTTCGCCCGCAAGGTCGCGATCTACGACGGGGCGTTGGTGCAGACGTCGCTCATCCATCCCGTCTGATGGACGCCCGCTGGATCACCGAAGCTGACGTCGTGCGGCAGCTGCGCCTCGACGACGCCGTCACCGCCGTCACCGACGCCCTGCGGCAGGAGGCGGCCGGCCAGGCCCGCACGATGGCGAAGACCCACATCGCCTGGGGCGACGGCCACACGTTGCACGCCGTCGGCGGCGAGGTCGGGGGGATGGTCGGCACGAAGACGTGGGCCCACACCGCCGGCGGGGCGGCGCCGCTGCTGGTCCTGTGGGACGCCGGCTCGGGCGCGCTCGTTGCCCTGGTCGAGGCCTTCGCCCTCGGCCAGTTGCGCACCGCGGCCGTGTCCGGCGTCGCCACGCGCGCCTTGGCCGCGCCCGACGCCGACGAGCTCGCCATCGTGGGCACCGGCCGCCAGGCCCTCGCCCAAGTGGCCGCCGTCGACGCCGTCCGTCCGCTGCGGCGCATCCGGGTGTGGAGCCGCACGCCGGCCCACGCCGACGCCTTCGCGGCGCGGCTGCGAGCGGCGGGAGCGCCGGACGTCGTCGTGACGCCCACGGTCGCGGACGCCGTCGCCGATGCCGGCGTGGTCACCACCGCCACCCGGGCCCGGTCGCCGATCGTCAGTGCCGCCATGCTGTCGGCGGGCGTGCACGTCAACGGCGTCGGCGCCATCACCCCGGACCGGGCCGAGATCGACGTCGACGTCCTCGACCGGTGCGCAGTGGTGGCAGCCGACGACCCCGCCGCGGCGCGCCGTCTGGCGCGGGAGCTCGCCGACGACATCACCATCACGCCGCTCAGTGCCATCGTCGCCGGTGGGGGCGGGCGGCCCCAGGGCGCCGACATCACGCTGTTCCGGGCCATGGGCATCGGCCTCGCCGATGTCGCTCTCGGCGCCGAACTGGTGCGGCGCGCCACCGCCTCCGGGACGGGCCGGCCGCTGCCGGCGCCCGTCCCCGTCCCCCTCGACCTGCCTCTCGGGAGGAGCCATGCCTGATCCGCGGTTCATCGACGTCTCGGGTGCGACGCCGCCCGATCTCGACCCGTGGGAGCCGGAGCTGTTCACGGCCGACGAGATCGCGGCCGAAGTCGCACGCCTCGCCGCCCTGCCCCCGCCCGCCAACGGCCGGCGCGAGTCGCTGTTCGTCCATCCCCGCGCGATGGCGCCCGGGCAGGGATTGGCGCCCGGCATCCGCGTCACGCTCGGCGTGCTGCTCCCGGGCGAGCGCACCAGGCCGGTGCGGCACACGTCGACCGTCGTCGGGTTCTGCATCCAGGGTGGTGGCGCGGCGGTGATCGACGGCCGGCCGGTCCGCTTCGGCCGGTACGACATCTGGAACCATCCGTCGTTCCGCCCGTACCACATCGAGAACGACACCGACGAGATCCAGGTGCGGCTGAGCTATTCGAACGCGCCGGTGCTCGAGCACCTCCACGTCCACGTGGTCGAGGAGGACCCGCCCGTGGCGGCCGCCGTCGTTAACGAGGGTGACGACGACCCTCGGCGCCACAGCCCGTTCGGCACCTTCGCCCTCGACGACGAGGGGGCCATGCTCATGCCGTACGAAACGCTGATCAATCCGCCGTCGGCGCCGTCGCCGGCGCTGCACTGGCGGTGGGAGGACGTGCGAGCGCACCTCGACAAGCTCGACGCCCTCGGCGACGACTACATCGGCCGGCGCCTCTACCTCCTCTACAACCCGCTGACGGGCCGTACCAACGGCACCACACCGAGCTTCTTCGCCACGATGACGATCCGGCCGCCCGGCATCGTCGACCGACCCCACCGCCACGTGTCGGCCGCCATCAACTACTTCTTCCACGGGCGGGGCCACAGCCACATCGCCGGGCGGCGCTACGAGTGGCAGGCCGGCGACCTCATGTTCACGGCGCCGGGGTGGGCGATCCATCACCACGCCAGCGAGGACGACGACTACGTCTACGAGCTGACCGTCCAGGACCAGCCGTTCCACTTGGCGCTGGAGTCGCTGTTGTGGCAGGAGGACCTGCGCCGCCCGGCCCGCCTCCTGGGCAGCGAGCCGGGCTTCGCCACGAACCGCTAGTTGCCGACGCCGGCCGGCTCGGGCTCGCGCTCGGGGACGATGGGCTCGATCTCGCCCTCCACGTCGAGCTTCGGCACGATGCGGTCGAGCCACTTCGGGAACCACCAGTTGGCCTTGCCGAGGAGTTCCATGGTGGCGGGCACCAGCACGAGCCGCACGATGGTGGCGTCGATCAACACGGCGACGGCCAGCCCGAGGCCGAACACCTTGAGCACGCGGAT
>DASXAI010000075.1:0-5190 GCA_036406775.1 Acidimicrobiales bacterium | reverse complement strand
CACGCTACCCGCCGGGGCGTGGTCCTACCTGTCGGACGATCGCGCCGGATCCGCGCCGATCCGCCGACGAGTAAGCGGCGGCGTGCGGCTTTGCCGGCCGCCGCCGGGCCGCAGAAGCACCGATTGCCGAGCGGAGCGAGTAGGAGCTGGCCGAAGCGCAGCGGAGGACGGCAACGAAGACACGGTCAACGATCCGCTTCTCCGACGGCGAGTTCCTCGGCGAGGCGGGCGATGGCGGCGGCGGCGCCCCGGCGGCCCACGGACCGGGCGCCCCGGGCCATGGCCTGGAGGGCGGCCGGATCGCGCTGGAGCCGTTCGACCTCGGTGGCGAGGCGGTCGGCGTCGAACTGCGACTCGGTGATGAGCACGGCCCCGCCGGCGTCGGCCAGGGACCGGGCGTTGGCCGTCTGGTGGTCCTCCGACGCCAGGGGCCACGGCACGAGGATCGACGGCACACCCAGCGCGGCCAGCTCGGCGACCGTGGTGGCACCGGCTCGGGCTACCACCAGGTCGGCGGCGGCGTAGGCGAGATCCATCCGGGTTTCGAAGGCTAGTGGCTGGTAGACGAGCCCTCGCGGCAGGTCGAGGGGCTTCCACGTGCCGTCGTCGTTGCGGGCCCCGACGACGTGGCGCACGGCCAGATCGGCCCGATCGTGCTGGGCCGCCACGAACCGGCGAATGATGTCGTTGAGGGCGCCCGAGCCGAGCGACCCGCCCACCACGAGGAGCGTGAAGCGATCGGCGGGCAGGCCGAGCACGGCCCGGGCCCGGGGCCGGTCGCGCGCCGGTTCGGTGGCGAGGATCTCGGGGCGCAGCGGCGCGCCGGTGAGGACCTTGCGGGGCAACGGCGACGACTCGAAGGCCACGGCGCTGGCGGTGGCCAGCCGGGCGGCCAGGCGGCTGGCCCGGCCCGGCACCGCGTCGTAGCTGACGACGAGGATGGGGACCCGCCGCATCCGCGCCGCCACGACGGCGGGGACGCTGGCGTAGCCGCCGACCGAGACGACGACAGCCGGCTCGATGCGCCGGAACAGGCGGATGGCCCGGCGCACGGCGGCGACCAGGTTCACGAGGGAGGGCACGTTCGACGGCGACAGCGACCGCCGGACGCCACGCGTGTCGAACAGGCTGATCGAGAACCCGGCCTCGGGCACCATCGACGCCTCCATCCCGCGCCGGGCGCCGACGAAGTGGACGCGCTCACGCTCGTGCCCGGACTCCACCAGCGCCTCGGCCACGGCCAGGCCGGGCAGCACGTGGCCGGCGGTGCCGCCGCCGGCGATGACGAACAGCGGTCCGGACGCCCCGTCGGGCAGCCGGGGTCTCATCGCGCCGTGCGGGCCACGTTCAAGAGCAGGCCTCCGGCCGCCATCATGACGAGCAGCGAAGAGCCGCCGAACGACACGAACGGCAGCGTCAGCCCGGTGAGGGGCATGAGCCCGACCACGCCGCCGATGTTGATGAGCGCCTGCGTGAGCACCCACGCCGTGACGCCGCCGGCCAGCAGCATGCCGAAGCGATCCTTGGCCCGCAGCGCCACCTGCACGCCGAGGAACCCGAAGGCGCAGAACAGGCCGCAGACCGCTACCACACCGATCAGGCCGAGCTCCTCGGCGATGATGGCGAAGATGAAGTCGGTGTGGGCCTCCGGCAGGAAGCCCCACTTGAGCTTGCTGGCCCCGAGGCCAACGCCGGTGACGCCGCCCGAGGCGATGCCGATCAGCGACTGCCACACTTGGAAGCCGGAGTCCTGCTTGTGCTGGGCCAGGTCGAGGAAGGCCAGCCACCGCTCCCGCCGGTAGTCGGCCTTCATGACGAACACGAGGCCCACGAGCGACGCCAGCGCGGCGGTGCCGGCGAGTGGCACGAGCGGGGTGCCGGCGATGAAGGCCACGCCGAGCACGATCGACGCCATCACGAGGGCGCCACCGAGATCGGGCTGCAGCATGAGGAGCACGCCCGAGATGCCGAGCACGGCCAGCATCGGGTAGAGCGTCGCTCGCACGTCGTTCATGCGGTCGGCGCGCCGTGCCAGCAGGTCGGCGCAGTAGAGCAAGAGCGCGAACTTCAACGCCTCCGACGGCTGTACGGCGAAGTAGCCGAGGTGGATCCACGACCGGGCACCGTTCACCGAGACGCCGACGCCGGGCAGGAGGACGACGACCATCAACGCCAGCGAGCCGAGCAGCGCGAGGGGGACGAGGCGGCGCCAGAAGTGGTACGGGATCTTGGCCGTGGCCAGAAGGGCGACGACGCCGAGCAACGCCCACACCGACTGCTTCACGAAGTACGTCCACGCCGAGCCGTCCGTGTGGAGCGACATCACCGACGACGCCGACAGCACCATGACGAGACCGAGCGCCACCAGGATGCCGATGATCACGGCCAGTCCGTAGAACTGAACCGGCGGCGGTGGCCGCCGCGTCTTGCGCCGGGCGTGGGCCGTCGGATGGCGGTGCCGAGCCGCCACCTCCTCGACGGACTCGTCGTCGCGACCGCCGTGGCGCGTCGGTGTGATGGTTGGGCTCATGACGGCACCTCCACCTGGGCTCGGACGGCTCGGACGAAGTCGTTGCCGCGCTCGGCGTACCCCGTGTACCAGTCGAAGCTGGCGCAGCCGGGCGACAACAGGACCACGTCGCCGGACTGGGCCATGGCGCGCGCCGCCGCCACCGCGTCGTCCATGGACGACGCCGTCGCGACGGGGCTGACGCCATCGAAAACCTCCGCGACCGTGGGCGCCGCTTCGCCGATGGCCACCACGGCGCGCACCCGCTCGGGTTCGCTCGCCATCGGCGCCAGGTCGAGGCCCTTGTTGCGCCCGCCGGCCACGAGCACCACGTGATCGAAGGCGCGGATGGCGGTCAGCGCGGCGTGCGGCGTCGTCGCCTTCGAGTCGTCGTAATAGCGCACGGCACCGTCGTCGGCGACGAGCTCGATGCGGTGATGCGGGCCCTCGAACGTGGCCAGAGCGGTGGCGACACCCGCGACCGAGCCGAGGCCCGACTCCAACACCAACGCTGCCGCCGCCAACGCATTGGTGATGTCGTGGGGAAGGGCTCGGCGCATCGACGCCACCTCGGCGAGACGGCCCCCCGGTCCCACCAACCAGCCGCCGTCGACGCGGTAGTCGGCGTCGGCCGTGCCAAAGGTGATGTGGCGGCCCGGCGCACCGGCGAGATGCGCCATCACGACGGGGTCGGCGGCGTAGCCGATGGCGGCGTCGGTCGAGTCCTGGAACCGCCACAGCCGGGCCTTGGCGGCGACGTACGAGTCCATGGCGTCGTGCCAGTCGAGGTGGTCCTGGGCCAGGTTCAACCACGCGCCGGCCACCGGGCGAAAGCGCGTCGTCCACGCCAGGCGAAAGCTCGTGCACTCGACCACGAAGGCGTCGACGTCGTGTTCGAGCGCCGTCACGAGAGGTGTCTCGGTGTTGCCCGACGCCACGGCGCTGACACCGGCGGCGTCGAGCATCGCCGTCGCCAGGAGCGTGGTGGTGGTCTTCCCGTCGGTGCCGGTGACGGCGAGCATGGGCCGCGGGACCTCGCGTTCCTGCTCCCACTCGTAGGCAAGGTCGATCTCGGTGCGCAGCGGGACACCGAGTCGCTGCGCCGACACGATCACCGGGTGGCGCTCCGGGATGCCCGGGCTGGGCACGACGACGTCCGACCGTTCGACGAGGCGCTCGACCTTCGGTGCCGGCGGCGCCTCGTAGAGATCGATGCTCAAGGCCCGGGCCACGGCGAGGGCATCGGGCGTGGGCCGGTCGTCGGCGACGGTGACGGCGAAGCCGCGCGCCAGCAGGGCGCGGGCGGTGGCCTCGCCGGCGATGGCGAGGCCGTACACGAGGGCACGCTGCTTCTTGGCCACTACACCCCGATCAGCCGGGCGAAGTCGGCGTAGTAGATGCCGAGGGCGACGGCCACGAAGATGCCGGAGATCAGCCAGAAGCGGATGATCACCGTCGTTTCGGGCCAGCCGATGAGCTCGAAGTGGTGGTGGATCGGCGACATCTTGAAGATGCGGCGGTGGCCGAAGTAGCGGTACGAGCCCATCTGGGCCGCCACCGAGAGGATCTCGGTCACCTGGAGCCCGCAGATGATCGGCAGCAGCAGCATCGTGTTGGTCGTGATGCCGAGCAGGCCGAGCGCGGCGCCGAGCCCGAGGGCGCCGACGTCGCCCATGAAGATGCGCGCCGGTGCCGCGTTCCACCACAGGAAGCCGGCGCACGCCGCCGCGAAGGAGACGGCCAGCACGGCGAGGTCGAGCGGGTTGACGATGCTGTAGTAGCCCGGGTTGCGAAAGCCCCAGAAGGCGATGATGGTGAAGGCGAAGAAGCCGAACAGCGCCGAGCCGGCGGCCAGACCGTCGAGGCCGTCGGTGACGTTCACGGCGTGGGCGGTGGCGAAGATGATCAGCGTGCAGAAGACGATGTAGACCGGCGCACTCAACTCGATGCCGGGGAAGTCGGCGCGCGTGAACGACAGCGTGGTGTTGATGTCGACGATCCACCACAGGGCGAGCGCGATGAGGAAGCTGACGGCCAGCATGATGTGGCTCTTGCGCTTCCAGAAGATGCCGCGGTTCCGCTTGGCTCGCACCTTGATGTAGTCGTCCGTGAAGCCGACGAGCGCCATCGCCGCCACGCCGCCGAGGATCACGAGCGCTTGATCCGAGAAGTAGACGGATCGGACGTGCGCCACCACGTAACCGACGAGGGCGGCGGCGAGGATGGCGATGCCGCCCATGGTGGGCGTGCCTTCCTTGTGCTGGTGCTCAGGGCCGAGTTCGTCGCGGCCGAGGATCGGTTGGCCTCGCCCGATGCGGCTGAGATAGCGGATCGTGAACCGCGTGCCGAAGAGCGACACGGCGGCGGCCACTCCCGCCGCGATGAGCAGTGCGATCACGCGTGCCGTCCCTCGAGCAGCGCACGCGCCACGGCCCGATCGTCGAACGGCACCACGCGGTCGCCGATCGTCTGCGTCGTCTCGTGGCCCTTGCCGGCGACGAGCACGACATCGCCGGGTGCCGCCTCGGCGAGGGCGAGGGCGATGGCAGCGCGCCGGTCCGGTTCGCGCTCGGTGCGCGCCGAACCAGCAGCAGGCATGCCGGAGATCACCTCGGAGATGATGGCAGTCGGGTCCTCGCCCCGAGGATTGTCCGAGGTCACGACGGCGACATCGGCCAGAC
>DASXAI010000074.1:0-2591 GCA_036406775.1 Acidimicrobiales bacterium | reverse complement strand
CAGGGCCACGAGGTCACACTTCTGCTCGGGGTAGGGAATGCCGTAGTAGTTCTGGAACCAGCGCAGGGAGAAGGCGCCGACCTCCAGGGCGAAGGCCGTCAGGCCTTCCTTGCCGGGGACATGGATGATCCGCAGGGGGATGCCGTCGACGTCGACCGGCGCGGTGGCTTCTAGCGGCCCCACCACGAAGGCGACGAGGTACGTGGACATCTTCATGCTGTCGCCGAACGTGATGCGGACCCGGCCGTCGTCAACGGACTGACGGCTCGTCGCAGGGCCGTTCGAGACCGCCGACAGCCCGTCGGGCACGACGAGGGTGATGCCGAAGACGGCCTTGAAGTCGGGCTCGTCCCAGCACGGGAACGCCCGCCGGCAGTCGGTGGACTCCATCTGGGTGGTGGCGATGACGTGCTCGACGCCGGCGTCGTCGATATAGGTCGACCGGTAGAAGCCGCGGAGCTTGTCGTTCAGGGTGCCCCGGAACTCGAGGTGGAGGGTGGCGGGACCGGCATCGAGGGCGCGGCGGGCGCCGAGGTGGAGGCGCTCGGTGGCCTCGTCGAGCTTGGCGACGACGTCGATCCGGCTGCCGTCGGCCGTGGTGACCCAGGCCTGGTCGATCTCGAGCTCGGCGGCGTTGCAGACGAGCTCGTCGGTGCCGGCGTGGACGTCGAGGGCGACATCGACCGTGCCGGTGAACGTGGCGGCGACGAGGTCGGGCTCGAGCACGAGGTCGTAGCGGATCGGGGTCGCCGTACGCGGGAGCCGGTAGGGGTTGTCGCGCATCCGTCGAGCGTACCGGGGGTCCTCGGCCACTAGCGTGCGGCGCGTGCACGACCTCGACGTCGTCGGCATCGGGAACGCCCTCGTCGACGTGATCGCCCACCACGCCGACTCGTTCCTGGAGATCGAGGGGCTCGTGAAGGGCGCCATGACCCTCATCGAGACGGAACGGGCCATGTCGTTGTACCGGGCGATGGGCGCCGGCGTCGAGATGTCGGGCGGGTCGGCGGCCAACACCATGACGGGCGTGGCCAGCTTCGGCGGTCGGGCGGCCTACATCGGCAAGGTGGCCTCCGACGGACTGGGTGACGTGTTCCGGCACGACCTGCGGGCCGTGGGCGTCGCCCACCAGAACACCCCCGCCGTCGACAGCCTGCCCACGGGGCGGTGCCTCATCGTGGTGACGCCCGACGCCCAGCGCACGATGAACACATTCCTGGGGGTGTCGTCGCTGCTCACGCCCCACGACGTCGACGAGCGCCTCGTGGCCCGGGGCCAGTACGTCTACCTCGAGGGCTACCTGTTCGACCGCGACGAAGCCAAGGAGGCGTACCGGAAGGCGGCCGCCGCCGCCCACGCCGGCGGGGGCAAGGTGTCGCTCACGCTGTCGGACTCGTTCTGCGTCGACCGCCACCGCGACGACTTCCGCGACCTCGTCGTCCACCAGGTCGACCTGCTGTTCTGCAACGCCGACGAGCTCGTGTCGCTGTACGAGGCATCGTCGTTCGAGGAGGCGCTGGGGGCGGTGCGGCACGACTGCGAGATCGCCGCCGTCACGTGCGGTCGCGACGGGTCGGTCGTCGTGACGCCCGACGGCATGGTGCCCATCACCGCCCATCCCGTCCCCGAGGTCGTCGACACCACCGGCGCCGGCGACCTGTACGCGTCGGGGTTCCTGTACGGCCTCACCCACGGCCGCTCCCTCGCCGACTGCGGCCGCCTGGGCTCCGTCGCCGCCGCCGAGGTCATCAGCCACGTCGGCGCCCGCCCCGTCGTCCCGCTCAACCGCCTCGCGTCGAGAACCGCGACGCCGTAGGTACCGCTCCGGTAGCCGACTCGCTCCTGATGAGTCGGCTGACAGAGCGGATTCCGCATCATTTCCCGACTCGAAGCCGACGAGTCGGACGGGCGGGCCGTGCGGGCGTCGTAGCGTCGGAGCCGTGACCGATGATCTGACCGCCCGGGCGGAGGCGTGGCTGGCGGCGGACCCGGACCCGGAGACCCGGGCCGAGCTGCGGGGGCTGATCGACGGCGGCGATCGCGACGCGCTGGCGGCGCGGTTCAGCGGGCGGCTCGAGTTCGGCACGGCCGGCTTGCGGGGCGAGCTCGGCGCGGGGCCGATGCGGATGAACCGGGTCGTGGTGCGGCGGGCGGCGGCCGGCCTGGCCCGCTGGTTGCTCGACACCGACCCGGCGGCGGCCGAGCGGGGCGTCGTGATCGGCTTCGACGGCCGCCACAACAGCGATGTCTTCGCCGCCGACAGCGCCGCCGTCCTGGCGGGCGCCGGCATCCGGGCCCTGCTGATGCCCCACTTCGTCCCCACGCCGGTGCTGGCCTTCTCCGTGCCACACCTCGGCGCCGCCGCCGGCGTGATGGTGACGGCCAGCCACAATCCCCGCCGCGACAACGGGTACAAGGTGTACCTGGCCGAGGGCCGCCAGATCGTGGCGCCCATCGACGCCGAGATCTCGGCCCGCATCGACACGATCGACGAAGCCGCCGCCGGTGTCGCGCTGGCCCCCCGAGACGATCCTCGCATCGTCCGCCTCGACGAGTCGCCCATCGAGGCCTATCTCGACCATGTGCCGAGC
>DASXAI010000073.1:0-3484 GCA_036406775.1 Acidimicrobiales bacterium | reverse complement strand
GGCGCCGATGCGCATGATCCTCGCCAAGGAGCCGGCGCCCGAGCCGGATCTGCGTCTCGCCCACTGCTGGTACGCCCAGAACGTCACCGGCCCGCAGTACGACGCGCTCGCCGGGCTGCTCGGTTGCCGTCCGCGCCAGCTCTACGGCATGACCGAGACGATCCCGGCCGTGCTCACGAACCGCGCCGTCGGTCCGGTGCCCGAGTCCATGGGCCTTCCCACCCTCGGGTGCGAGGTCGACCTCCGCTCGCCCGACGGCGACGACCCGGTGGCCGACGGCGACACCGGCGAAGTGGTTGTGCGGGGCGAGCCTGGCGTCACCCTGTTCGCCGGCTACTTGAACGACTCGGAGACGACGGCGGGGTCGTTCCGCGCCGGCTGGTTCCGCACCGGCGACCTGGCCCACCGCGACGGGAGCGGCCGCTTCTACTTCGACGGCCGCCGCAGCGACGTGCTGAAGGTGTCGGGCGAGAACGTGTCGGTCGTGGAGGTCGAGGCCGTGCTGGCCGCCTACCCCGGCGTGCTCGAGGCGGCCGTCATCGGCGAGCCCGACCCGATGCGCGACGAGGTGCCCGTGGGCTTCGTGGTGCAGCAGCCGGGCCGGCCCGCGCTCGACGCCGACGACCTGGCGGCATGGTGCCGCGACCGGCTCGCCAAGTCGAAGCGTCCCGTGCGGATCGAGATCGTGCCCGAGCTGCCCCGCACCTCGGTCGGCAAGATCCGCAAGTTCCTCCTGAAGGAGCGGGCATGACCGTCCTGAGTCGCGACCTCTTCGAGAGCTTCGCCTCCTCGGTCGTCGACGTGAACGAGGCCGAGACCCTGCCGCCCGTCCTCTACACGTCCCCCGAGTTCTACGCCTTCGAGAAGGACGCCATCTTCGGCCACGACTGGCTGTGCGTGGGGCGCGTCGACCAGGTGCCCGAGCCGGGCGACTGGTACGCCTTCACGATCGTCGACGAACCGCTGATCGTGGTGCGCGACAAGGACGGCGTGGTCCGGGTGCTGTCGGCGGTGTGCCGCCATCGCGGGATGGTGGTGGCCGAGGAAGGTGGCGGCAACTGCACCAAGTTCACGTGCCCGTACCACCACTGGAGCTATGCACTCGACGGCCGCCTCCTCGGCGCGCCGGCGATGGAGCGAGCCATCGAGTTCGACAAGGGCGAGTACGCCCTGCCGTCGCTGCCGGTCGAGATCTGGCAGGGGTTCATCTTCACGTCGTTCGACCCGGCGGCGGCGGCGTTGGCGCCTGGCCTCGCCGAGCTCGATCCGTTGCTCGAGCACTTCCAGCTCGGTACGGCCACCACCATTGCGGGCAAGACGCTCCCTGACCTCCCGTGGAACTGGAAGGTCATGATGGAGAACTTCAACGACCCCTATCACGCCAGCCGCCTGCACGAGCCGCTCCAGACGTTCGCCCCCTCCGGCATGAGCGACTTCTTCGACTGGCGTGACGGCATGGGCCACATCTCGCGTGTCCAGCACTTCACGCAGATCGACGGCTCGTTCAATCCCACGATGAAGTGCCTCATGCCCGTGTTCCCGGCCCTCACCGAGGAGGAGCGGATGCGGGGCATGTTCTGCCTGATCCCGCCCACGCTGGCGCTGGCGATCGTGCCGGACGAGGTGGCGTACTTCATCATCCGGCCACAGGACGCGGGAACCATCACGATCGACATCGGCTACTGCTTCGATCCCGAGGCGCTCAAGGTGCCGCTGTTCGACCAGCTGTTCGCGGCGGCCCAGGCCGGTGTCGACAACTTCAACGTGCAGGACGTGTGGGCCGACACGATGGTGCAACGGGGGTTGCGGTCCCGCTTCGGCCCGCGGGGTCGCTACTCGTGGCAGGAAGGGACGCTGCCGCAGTTCAACCGCTGGCTGGTGGAGCGCTACCGGCGCCACTGGCCGACGGGAACAGAAGAACCGATTGTCGAGCGGGAGCGAGACTAGGAGCCGGCGAAGCGCAGCGGCGCCGGCGACGCAGATAGGAGCCGGCGAAGCGAAGCGGCGCCGGCGACGCAGATATGACCGGCGAAGCGAAGCGGCGCCGGCGACGCAGAGAGTGAAAGGGGCACAGATGTCAGTACCGATCGGAAGCTTGCTCGTCGGATCGTCCAACGTCGACGCCATGAAGGCGTGGTACCGCCAGGCCTTCGACGTCACCGAGAACGACATGGGCGCGTTCGAGTTCGGACCGGTCCAGTTCTTCATCGAGGAGCACAGCGACGTCAGCGGCCCCACGAAGGAGCCCGCTCGCGTCATCATCAACTTGAACGTCGACGACTGCCGGGCCATCGAGGCCCATCTCGAGCAGGTCGGCGCGACCTGGGTGCGCAAGGTCGAGCAGATGCCCTTCGGGCTCATCGGCACTGTGGCCGATCCCGATGGCAACTACGTGCAAGTCATCCAGTGGGGGGCGACTCCCGAAGCGCACAAGGAAGCGTGAGCTTCTTTCCTAGAGACACCACAGTCGGGCGTCGGTCGCCCGGAGGGGGAGCAGGAGACATGAAGGTCAGAGCACGATCGACGTTGGCGTTGCTCGCCGCCGGCCTGTTGGTCGCGGCCGGCTGCGGCAGCGACAACAGCAGTTCGTCGTCGGGGGGTGCCGCCACGACCAGCGGCGGCGCCACCACGACCGCGGCCTCGGGTGGGGCGACGACGACCGCCGCCGCGGGTGGGGCGACGACTACCGCCGCCAGCGGCGGGGCCGCGACCACCGCGGCGTCGGGCGGCGCGGCCGCCGGACCCTGGGGTTGGCCCGGTGACGCCGCCACGGGCTACCTCGCGCCCGGCCAGCCGGACGTCAACAAGGACGGGAAGGTCACGATCGCCATCCTCAGCCCCGGCGACACGAACGACCACGGCTACTACGAGGGCTTCGTCGATGCGGCCAAGTCGTTCGCCCAGCAGCAGGGCTGGACGGTGAACATCGTCGACAAGATCCCGGACTCCGAGGCGGCCCAGGCCGCTCGCAACGCGTGCCAGCAGAAGCCGGACATGGTGGCCATCGCCGCCAGCGAGTTGAAGGACGCCATCCCGGTCGCCCAGGAGGACGTCTGCAAGGGCACGGTCTGGTACGTGGCCGGCGGCCAGGGCGTCAACCAGACCCCGTACTTCGTCCAGACCAACGACATCCTGAGCCAGAGCTCGTACGTGTCAGGCGTGGCGGCCGGTCTGCTGATGAAGGCCAACGGCTCGAAGAAGGCCGGCTTCCTCACCGGACCGCAGGCCAGCTTCACCAGTGACTTCGCCAAGGGCTGGGAGGCCGGCATCAAGTCGCAGGTGCCCGACGCCGAAGTCGTGACGACCTACACGGGTGACTTCGACGACTCGGCCAAGGCGGTGGCGGCGTTCCAGGCCATGAAGTCGCAGGGTGTCGGCGTCGTGTACCCCTACCTCGGGGGCGCCACGTTCGCCGTGGCCCAGCAGGCGAACCAGGCCAACATCCCGGTGCTCACGCCGGGCACCGACAACTGCTCGTTGACCG
>DASXAI010000072.1:0-13492 GCA_036406775.1 Acidimicrobiales bacterium | reverse complement strand
GAGATCTTCCTCGACCGTACGCCGTTCTACGCCGAGTCCGGCGGCCAAGTGGGCGACACCGGTGAGATCGTCACGACCACCGGCCGGGCCGAGGTCGTCGACACCACCTTCGCCTTGCCCGGACTGCGGCGCCATGTCGCCCGCGTCGTCGACGGCGCGGTGAGCGCGGGCCAGGAGGCCACCGCCGCCATCGACGCCGCTCGCCGCGATGCCATCCGCCGCAACCACACCGGGACGCACGTCCTCCACTGGGCGCTGCGCGAGGTGCTGGGCGACCACGTCAAGCAAGCCGGCTCGCTGGTGGCGCCCGACCGTCTCCGGTTCGACTTCAGCCACTACGCCCCGCTGACGGCCGATGAGATCGACCGCATCGAGACGCTCGCCAACGCCGAGGTCCTGTCCAACGATCCCGTACGCGCCTACGAGACCACCAAGTCGGAGGCCGAGGCAATGGGCGCCATCGCCTTCTTCGGCGACAAGTACGGCGACATCGTGCGGGTGCTGGAGGCGGGCCGCAACAGCCTCGAGCTGTGCGGCGGCACGCATGTACGCGCCACGGGCGACATCGGCACCATCAAGATCGTGTCGGAGGGGTCGATCGGCTCGAACCTCCGCCGGGTCGAGGCCGTCACGGGCACCAACAGCGTCGCCCTGCTGCAACGAGACGAGCGCGAGCTGGCCCGCGCCGCCCACCTGCTCGGCACGTCCACCGACACGCTCGTCGAAGGGATCGAGAAGCGGCTCGAGGAGAACAAGGCGCTGCGCGACGAGATCAAGGCGCTGCGGGCCAAGGCGGCCACCGGCCGGGCCCACGAGCTCGGCGCCGACGCCGTCGACGGCGTGGTCGTGGCGCGCGTCGACGGTCTTCCCACCGGCGACCTGCGCGACCTCGCTATCGCGGTGCGCCAGCAGAACGGCGTGCGGGCGGCGGTGCTCATCGGAGCCACCGACACGGGCGGGGCCGCCCTCGTCGCCGCTGTCTCGCCCGACAGCGGGTTGGTGGCCGGCGACCTGATCCGCGAGGCCGCCGCCGCCGTGAAAGGCGGGGGTGGCGGCGGCAAGGGCGACGTGGCCGTGGCCGGCGGCAAGGACCCGTCCGGCATCGACGAGGCCGTGGCCCGGGCGAGGACGGCGGCCGGCATCGGGTGAGGGTGCTCGGGCTCGATCTCGGGTCCAAGCGGATCGGCGTCGCCGTGAGCGACCGGTCCGGCACCATCGCCACCCCGCTCACCGTGCTGGCCCGCCGCGGCGACCGAGCCGCCGACCATCACGCCATCGCCGCCCTGGTGGCCTCAGAGGAGGCCGAACGCGTCGTCGTGGGCCTGCCCTTGGGGCTCGACGGCGGCGTCGGCCCGGCGGCCCAGCGTGCCCTGGCTGAGGCGGAGGAACTCGCTACGGTGGTTGCGGTGCCGGTGGAGATGTTCGACGAGCGCCTGACCACCGTGTCGGCCGATCGCGCCCTCCTCGAGGCGGGGCTGCGGGCGCCGGCGCGGCGCGCCGTCGTCGACAAGGTGGCCGCCGCCGTGATGTTGCAGGCCTGGCTGGACGGACACAAGCCGTGAGCCAGCGCCGGCCGCCGGTCCTCGACGACTGGGCCGACGACGCCTGGGACGACCCCGACTCGCTCTACACGTTCGAGGGCGAACGGCTCCGGCGGAGCCGGCGCCCGGCTCGCGTCGTCGGGTTCACCATCCTGATCGTCGTCGTCGTCCTGCTGCTGGTGGCCGGGGCCGGGGGACTGTGGCTCACCCGCCAGTTGAACCCGCCGGGCGCGGCCAAGGCGCCGGTGAACTTCACGGTGCAGGCCGGCGACACCATCGACTCCATCTCCAAGCGGCTCAAGGCCCAGGGCATCATCACCAACGACGCTGTGTTCCGCTGGTACGCCGAGCACAAGCAACAGTTCGACATCCAGCCCGGCTACTACACGCTGAAGCCGCGGGACACGATGGGGAACATCCTCGCCGTCCTGCGCACACCGCCGGCGCAGACGTTCGACAACGTGGTGTTCCCCGAGGGCTTCACCGTCGCCCAGATCGGCAAGCGGCTCCAGGAGACCATCCCGCGGCTCCAGCAGCAGGTGGTGATCCAGGCCGCCACCGACGGCCAGATCCGCTCGAAGTACGAGCCGGCCGGCGTCAACAGCCTCGAGGGTCTGCTGTTCCCGGCCAAGTACCAGATCGGCGGCAATGACACCGAGCAGAAGGTCGTGCAGCGCCTGGCCCATCAGATGGAGCTCGTCGGCGCCCAGGTGGGGTTGGACGACATGCCGCCCGACCAGGCCTACCAGACGCTGGTCATCGCCTCGATGGTGGAGCGCGAGGCCAAAGTGGCCGACGACCGGCCCAAGATCGCCCGGGTCATCCTCAACCGGCTCTACTTCGACATGCCGCTGCAGATCGACTCGACCCTCTTCTACAACCAGCCGGCCGACACGCCGTTCGCCACCCTGCAGGCCACCGACACGCCGTACAACACGTACCTCCACAAGGGTTTGCCGCCGACGCCGATTGCCAACCCCGGCAAGGCCAGCATCCAGGCCGTGCTGAATCCGGCGCCCAACCCCGACTCGTGCCCGACCAACCAGCCGACCGAGCCGTGCGCCTACCTGTACTACGTGCTGGCCGGCACCGACGGCCACCACGCCTTCGCCACCAACGCCCGCGATCACGAGGCCAACGTGAACGCGGCCCGGGCCGCGGGCCTGATCGGGTAGGGGTCAGCGCCAGGGCGTGAGGTCGAGGCGGGGGTAGCGCAGCCCGACCCCACTCAGCGTGTCCGGCGTCCAGTAGGGATGGCCCGGCGGCGGGAAGCCCACCAGCTCGAGCTGGCGGGGCGACGCCGCCTCCACGAACGGCTGCCAGCCCGGCCAGTAGCCACGGTCGGCCCAGCCGTAGCGGTGGCCCCATTCGGCACGGGCGGGCCGGTAGCTCATCAGCACGGTGAAGCGGCTGGCGTGGGGCCGGGTGAGGGCGCTGCCCCGATGGAACGTGTCGGGCGCGTACGCCACCACCGTGCCGGCCGGTCCCGTCGCCGCCACCTCGGCCGCGTACAGGTCGGGCCGAGCGGCTCGGCTGACGGCGGCCGGGATCAGCGGCACGTCGGCGGTGAGGCGACGCGGCACGAAGCACGTCGGCCCGTCGCCGCCGCCGACATAGGCGAGGAAGAGGTAGAAGAGCGCCTGGCCGAAGGCCGGGTCCGCGCTCGGCACGACGACGGTGTGGTTGACGAAGTCGCGGTGGAGGTCCTGGTCGTAGTCGGCGGCGCCGGCGTACTTGGCCCATGCCTCGGCGTGGTACAGCCGGATGTCGCTGGTGCCGAGGAGCTCCTCGGCGATCGCCACGACCTTCGGGTGGACGGCCAGCAACGACAAGGGTGTGTCGGCGAACGGGAATTCGGCGATGCCCCCAAAAGCGGCGGGTCGCTCGGTCGGCGGGGGACGCAGGGCGGCGAGGGCGCCGGCGGCACCGTCGAGCTCCTTGGACGGCACGAGACCGTCGAACACCAGCCATCCGTCGTCGTGCCAGCGGCGTCGGTTGCCCTCCGACAGCATCGCCACCTCGCCTAGCCTCTCGTCGTGATCGTGAGCGGGACGACGCGAGTGGCAGGCGTGATCGGCGCGCCCATCGGTCAATCGCTCTCTCCGGCCATCCACAATGCCGCGTTTCGCGCCGCGGCGCTCGATTGGTTGTTCGCCGCCTTCGAGGTGGCGCCCGGTCAAGCCGCTACCGCGCTGGCGGGCATGCGCGCCCTCGGCCTCGGCGGGCTCAGCGTCACGATGCCGCACAAGGCCGACGTCGCCGACGCCGTCGACGTGTTGACGTCGGCCGCCGAGCGGCTCCACGCCGTCAACACCGTGGTGCCGCGACCCGACGGCGGACTCGAGGGCCACAACACCGACGGCGGCGGCTTCATCGACTCGTTGCTCGACGCCGGCATCGACGTCGCCGGCCGGCGCTGCGTCGTGCTCGGTGCCGGCGGCGCCGCCCGCGCGCTGGTGGTTGCCCTCGCCGACTCGAAGGCGGCCGAGATCGTGGTGGTCAACCGCAGCGCCGGGCCCGCCGCCGTCGCCGCCGCCCTCGCCGGCGACCGCGGACGCGTCGGCACCACCGCCGACATCACCGACGCCGAGTTGCTCGTGAACGCCACGTCGGTCGGCATGGGATCGAACGACCTCCCGGCCCGGGCCGACGACGTCCACGCCGGTCAGGTCGTGGCCGACATCGTCGTGCATCCGCTCGACACGGCCTTCCTCCGGGCGGCGCGCGCCGCCGGCGCGACCACGGTCGACGGCCTCGGGATGCTCGTGCACCAAGCGGCGCGGGCCTTCACCCTGTGGACGGGTGTGGTCGCGCCCGTCGACGTGATGCGGCGCGCGGCGCGAGCCGCGGTGGAGGCGCGGGCCTGACCCTGTGGTTGGCGGTGGTGGCGGGCGGGGTCGGCGTGGCCCTCGACCCGCTGTGGCGACGGTTGGCGGCGGGGATCCCGGCCGGCCGTTGGCTCGGCGCGCCGGTCGATCCGCCGGCGGTGCTCGGCCTCGCCGTCGGTGTGCTGGCCGCCGCCTTGGCGCTGACCGCCGGTCCCGTCGTGATCCCACTCGCTCCGGTCGCCGTGGTGGCGACGGCGATCGACGTGCGGTGGCACCGGCTGCCCGACCGGCTGACGATCGGGGCCACCGTGCTGCTGGGCTCCTCGGTCCTCGTGGCCGCCGTCGCCACGGGTGAGGTTGCACTCGCGGTGCGCGCCGCTGGTGGCGCCGCGTTGCTCGCAGGGCTGTTGTTGCTCGTGCACGTGGTCAGCCCGAGCGGGATGGGCTTCGGCGACGTGAAGCTCGGCGTGCCGCTCGGGCTCGCCCTCGGTGCGGCCAGTCTGGCCGACGTGGTGGTGGCCGTCGTGGTCGCGAGCGTGCTCGGAACCGTGGCCGGGCTGGTCGTGCTGGTCCGCCATCGCGACCGGGCCCGGGCCTTCGCCTTCGGTCCCTGTCTGTGCCTCGGGGCCGTCCTGGTGCTGCTCGCCGCCTAGCCTGACGAGCGTGTTGCGCTTCCTCACCGCCGGGGAGAGCCATGGCCAGGCGTTGGTCGTCATCGTGGAGGGCCTGCCCGCGGGGCTGGCCGTCACGGTGGACGACATCCAGGCCGAGCTGGCCCGCCGGCGCCTCGGCTACGGGCGAGGACCGCGCATGCGCTTCGAACAGGACGCCGTCACGTTGCTGGGCGGGGTCCGCCACGGCCGCACGCTCGGCTCGCCGGTGGCCATCGAGATCGCCAACACCGAGTGGACGACGTCCGACAAGTGGCACGAAGAGATGTCGCCGGCTCCCGGCGCCACCAGGTCCCCGCTCACGCAGCCTCGCCCCGGCCACGCCGATCTGGCCGGCATGCAGAAGTACGGCTTCAGCGACGCGCGAGACGTCCTGGAGCGGGCCAGCGCGCGCGAGACGGCGGCCCGCGTCGCCGCCGGAGCCGTCGCCAAGCGGCTGCTGGCCGGGCTCGGTGTCGACGTGATCAGCCACGTGATCCAGATGGGTGCGGCCCGCTCGAAGGCCGTGCAGCGGCCGCGTCCGGCCGACCTCGACGCCGTCGACGCGTCACCGGTGCGTTGCTTCGACCCCGCCGCCGAGGAGGCGATGGTGGCCGAGGTCGAGGCGGCGGCCAAGCTCGGCGACAGCCTGGGCGGCGTGGTCGAGGTGCTCGCCTACGGGGTGCCCGTCGGCCTCGGTAGCCACGTCCACTGGGACCGCAAGGTCGACGCTCTTGTCGCCCAAGCCCTCATGAGCATCAACGCCGTGAAGGGCGTCGAGATCGGCGACGGCTTCGACGTGGCCGGTCGCCGGGGGAGCGAGGCCCACGATCCCATCGTGTGGGACGCCGCCGCCGGCGCCTACCGGCGCGAGTCGACACTCGCCGGCGGCATCGAGGGCGGGATGACCACCGGCGAGCTGCTGGTGGCCCGGGCCGCCATGAAGCCGCTCGCCACCCTCAACCGCCCGACCCTGAAGACCGTCGACACCGTCACCAAGGAGGAGACGGTGAGCTTCAAGGAGCGCACCGACGTCACCGCCGTGCCGGCCATGGGCGTCGTGGCCGAGACGATGGTCGCCCTCCTGCTGGCGGCCGAAGCCCAGCGCAAGTTCGGCGGCGACTCCGTCGACGAGTTGGCGCGCAACGCCGCCGCGTTCCGTGAAAGCCTCTGACATCGACGGGCACCTTGTGCTCGTCGGCATGATGGGGACAGGCAAGACCACTGTCGGGACGGTGCTGGCCCAGCGGCTGGGCCGGCCGCTCATCGACAGCGACGCCGAGGTCGAGGCCCGCACCGGCCGGACCGTCCGCGAGATCTTCGAGACCGATGGCGAGGCCGGGTACCGGCCCCTCGAGACCGAGGCGTTGCTCGAGGCCCTCGCATCACCACTGCCCGCCGTGATCGCGGCGGCCGGGGGCGTGGTGCTGGCCGAGCGCAACCGCCGGGCCCTGAAGGAACAGGCCGGCCTGGTGGTCTGGCTGCGCGCCGACCCGGCGGTGCTCGCCGGTCGGGTCCGCTACCACGACCATCGGCCCCTCCTCGACAACGACGACCCGGCCGGCACCCTCGTCCGGCTGGCGGCCGAGCGGACGCCGCTCTACGCCGAGGTGGCCGACGTCATCGTCGACGAGGGCACCAAGACGCCCGACCAGATCGCGGACGAGATCCTCGCGTGATCACCGTCGGCGACGTCACCGTCGGCGCCGGAGCTCGCACGTGCCTGCCAGCGGTGCTGCCGGCCGGCGTGCGGCGCGTCGCCGTCGTGACGCAGGCGGGGCTGCCCGCCGTCGACGTGCCGTTGCCGTACGAGGTCGTCCGCATCGGCGATGGCGAGGCCCACAAGACGCTGGCCACCGTCGAGGACCTGTGTCGTCGCTTCACGCGATTTGGTCTCACGCGCACCGACGCCGTCGTGGCGATCGGCGGTGGGATGGTCACCGACGTCGCTGGTTTCGCCGCCGCCACCTACCACCGCGGCATCGCCGTCGTGCATGTCCCCACGACATTGCTGGGGATGGTCGACGCCGCCATCGGCGGGAAGACGGGCGTGAACTTGCCGGAAGGCAAGAACCTCGTCGGCGCCTTCTGGCCGCCCGTCGCCGTCCTGTGCGACACGGACCTGCTCGCCACGCTGCCCGAGCGCGAGTGGCGGTGCGGGCACGGCGAGATGGCGAAGTACCACTTCCTCACGGGCGATGACTTGTTGACGCTCCCGCTCGACGAGCGCATCGCCCGGTGCGTGGCCATCAAGATCGCCGTCGTCGCCGCCGACCCCTACGAGCGCACGGGCCAGCGGGCCACGCTCAACTACGGCCACACGCTCGCCCACGCCCTCGAGATCGCTGTCGACTTCGACCTGCGCCACGGCGAAGCGGTGGCGGTCGGCCTCGTGTTCGCGGCGGAGCTGGCGGCCGAGCTGGGCCGGATCGACGCCGCCCGTGTCGAGGAGCACCGCCACGTGGTGAAGAGCTACGGCCTCGACGCCGCGCTGCCCGCCGGCCTCGACACCGCGGAGCTGCTGACGCTGATGGCGCGGGACAAGAAGGTCACCACCGGGCTGACCTTCGTTCTCGACGGCCCGGCCGGCGTGGAGCTGGTGGCCGGCGTCGACCCCGGCGCGGTGCGAGCCGCCCTCGCCAGAATGGAGCGGCCATGATCGTGCTGCTCCTCAGTGGGCCCAACCTCAACCTCCTCGGCACCCGCGAGCCGGCCGTGTACGGCGCCGACACCCTGACCGACCACGTGGCCACGGCCGAGAAGGCGGCGGCGCGCCACGGCCTCACGATCGAGCACGTGCAGTCCAACCACGAGGGCGAGCTGGTCGACGCCATCCACGCCTCCCGCGGCCGGTGCGCCGCCATCGTGATCAACCCGGGCGCCTTCACGCACTACTCGTGGGCCATCCACGACGCTCTCGCCGCCTTCGACGGGCCCGTCGTCGAGCTGCACTTGTCGAACCCGAACGCCCGCGAGCCGTGGCGGCACACCAGCGTGGTCGCGCCCGTGGCCACCGGCTCCATCGTCGGGTTCAAAGGTCACGGGTACGAGTTGGCCATCGACGCCGTGGCGCGGCTCCTGGGGGTCGACGGGTGATCCCGATGGACGTCGCCCGCCGGGCGGGCCGGCTCCGCACTGTTCTCCGCGACGCGGGGTGCGGCGGCTTCCTCGTCACCAGCCTCACCAACGTGCGCTGGCTCACCGGATTCAGCGGATCGGCCGGCCGGGTCGTCGTGCTCCCTGACGAGCTCGTCCTGGTCACCGACGGTCGTTATGGCGACCAGGCCCGAGTCGAGCTGGACGCGTCGGGCGTCGACGCCACGGTGGCCGAGGGCCGCAATCTCGCGGCGCAGCTGGACCTGCTGGTGGACCTCGTCGCCGCCGTCGGGCGCCTCGGCCTCGAGGCCGAGCACGTGTCGTGGGCGGCCCAGCAGGGCTACGCCACGGCCTTCGGCGCCGAGCTGGTGGCCACCTCCGGGCTGGTGGAGGGGCTGCGCGTGCTGAAGGACGCCGGCGAGGTGGCCCGGATCGAGGTGGCGGCCGACATCGCGTCAGCGGCCCTGGAGCATGTGCTCCCGCTGCTGGCCGAGGAGCCGGCCGAGACCGAGTTCGCGCTGGCTCTGGACACCGAGATGCGCCGGCTCGGGGCCGAGGGACCGAGCTTCGAGACCATCGTCGCCGCCGGTCCGAACGGCGGTTTCCCGCACCACCGCCCCGACGCCCGCCGCATCATCGAGGGCGATCTCCTCGTGGTCGACTTCGGCGCACTGGTCGACGGCTACCACTCCGACATGACGCGCACGATCACCATCGGCGAGCCGTCAGCCGAGCGGGCCGAGCTGCTGGCGCTCGTGACCGAGGCCGAAGCCCGGGGCGTGGCCGCCGTGCGCGCGGGGGTCGACGCCAAGGCCGTCGACGCCGCCTGCCGCGACCACATCACCGCGGCCGGATGGGGCGAGCGGTTCACCCACGGCACGGGCCACGGCGTCGGGCTGCTGATCCACGAGGCGCCGTGGGTGAACGCCACGTCGACCGACGTGCTCGGCGCAGGGACCGTGGTCACCGTGGAACCCGGCGTGTATCGTGGCGGGCTCGGCGGCGCACGCGTGGAGGACACGGTGATCGTCACCAGCGACGGCTGCCGCCCCCTCACGAAGACGCCGAAGGACCTTTCGTGCCTGCGATAACGACCAACGACCTGAAGAACGGAATGACCCTCCAACTCGACAACGGGCTCTTCACCGTCGTCGACTTCCAGCACGTCAAGCCGGGCAAGGGCGGCGCCTTCGTGCGCACGACGCTGCGCAACGCCCGCACCGGCGCCGTCATCGATCGCACCTTCCGGGCCGCCGAGCGGGTGGAGCAGGCCATCCTCGAGAAGAAGGACATGCAGTTCCTGTACACCGACGGCGACGACTACGTGTTCATGGACACCGTCACCTACGACCAGCTCAACGTGCCGCCGTCGGCGCTGGGTGACGCGGCTCAGTACCTGGTGCCGCAGGCCAACGCCAACCTCGCGATGTACCAGGGCGAGATCGTGAGCGTCGACATTCCGGCGTCGGTGGAGCTCTCGGTCGCCGAGACCGAGCCCGGCATCCAGGGCGACCGGGTGTCGGGCGCGCGCAAGCCGGCCACGCTCGAGACGGGCAAGGTGATCCAGGTGCCGCTGTTCGTCAACACCGGCGACCGCGTGCGCGTCGACACCCGTACCGGCGAGTACATCACGCGGGTGTGACAGGGCGCGACGACGACCGGCGCTCGGAGGCCCGCGAGCGGGCGCTGCTGCTCCTGTACGAGGCCGAGGCCAAGGGCGGCACGCCGCGCGAGGTCGTGGAGAACCTGCCGGTCGCCCCGGACCCGATGGCCGCGCAATTGGTCGAGGGGGTGCAGGACCGGCGCGAGGAGATCGACGACCTTCTCGCCACCCACGCCCGCGGCTGGACGCTCCAGCGCATGCCCGTGATCGACCGCACCGTCCTCGAGATCGCCACCTACGAACTGCTGGCCCGGCCCGAGGTGCCCACCGCGGTCGTCATCGACGAAGCCGTCGAGTTGGCCAAGCGCTTCTCCACCGACGACTCCGGCCGGTTCGTCAACGGCATGCTGGCGGCCATCGCGTCCAAGGTCCGAGCGAACTGACCCGCGTTCAAGGCGTATACGACACTTCTCGCGCATGAGAACGGTGGGGGTCGGGTTGCGGCCGTGGCGGCCGGCCGACGCGCCTGCACTGGCGTCGGCGTGGGCCGATCCCGACATCGCCCGGTGGACGGCGGTGCCTGACGACCGTTCGGTGGCGGCGGCGGCGCGCTGGATCGCGGGTTGGGACGAGCGCCGCCGGCGCGGCCTCGCCCTCGACCTCGTGGCGACGGCCGCCGGCGACGACGACACGGTGCTGGGCGAGGTGGGCGTGGCGTTCGTGGCCGATCCGCCCACGATGGGGTGGTGGGTGGTGCCGTCGGCCCGGGGCCACGGGGTCGCCACGGCGGCCGTGCGGCTGTTCCTCGCCGAGTTCCTGCCGGTCGACGAGGTGGTGGCCGAGGTCGACGAGGCCAACCCGGCGTCGATCGCCGTGGCCCGGGCGGCGGGGTTCGAAAGCGTCCCGTCGAAGCGGACGGTGCTCCGCTACCATCGCCCCCGACCGTGAAGCGGGTCCCGTGAGGCCCGCACGGCAGGAGACCACGTGACGCAGGTGATGACGGCGGACGACGTACGGCGCGCCGTCACCCGCATCGCTCACGAGATCGTCGAGCGCAACCGTGGGCTCGACGGCGTCGTCCTGGTCGGGCTGCAACGAGGCGGCGTCTGGCTGGCCGAGCGCCTGGCGGCCGTGATCGCGTCCATCGAGCCCGGCGCCGACGTGCCGTGTGGCGTACTCGACGTCTCGATGTACCGCGACGACATCGGGCTGCGGCCCGTCGTCCCGGGCGCTGTCACACGCGTGCCGCGCGAGCTCACCGCCACCACAGTCGTGCTCGTCGACGACGTCCTCTACACCGGCCGCACCGTGCGGGCCGCTCTCGACGCCCTGGCCGACCACGGCCGGCCCCGGGCCGTCCAGCTCGCCGTGCTCGTCGACCGCGGCCATCGTGAGCTGCCCATTCGCCCCGACTTCGTGGGCAAGAACCTACCGACGAGCCACCACGAAACCGTCGACGTCACCGCGGACGGCGTGTGGCTCAGCACCGCCAAGGAGGTGAAGGCATGACGGGTCACCTGCGCTCCGTCGACGAACTCGGTGCCGACGGGCTCACCGAGCTGCTCGACCTCACCGATCACATGGCCGAGATCTGCGCCCGGCCCATCCCCAAGGTGCCGGCCTTGCGCGGCCGCACCATCGTGAGCCTCTTCTACGAGGACTCGACCCGCACCCGGCTGTCCTTCGAGACGGCGGCCCGGAGGCTGTCGGCCGACACCATGAACTTCTCGGTGGGCTCCTCCAGCGTGAACAAGGGCGAGAGCCTGCGCGACACGATCGAGACGATCAGCGCCATGGGCGTCGACGCCATCGTCGTGCGCCACGGCTCCTCTGGCGTGCCGTGGCAGATCGCCCAGTGGACGCCGGCCAGCGTCATCAACGCCGGCGACGGGTGGCACGAGCACCCCACCCAGGCGCTGCTCGACTGCTACACGATCCGCCAGGAGCTCGGGCGTGGCTTCGACGGCCTTCACGTCGGCATCGTCGGCGACGTGAAGCACAGCCGGGTCGCCCGCTCCGACGTGCGGGCGCTGGCGCTCCTCGGCGCCCGCGTCACGCTGGTGGGGCCGCCCACGCTGTTGCCCCCGAGCCTCACGGGCTGGCCCGTCGACGTGTCCCACGACCTCGACGACGTCGTGCCCAAGCTCGACGTCTGTTACCTCCTGCGCATGCAGCTCGAGCGCCAGGAGCAAGCCCTCGTGCCGAGCCTGCGGGAGTACACGGCTCGCTACGGCCTCACGCTGGAACGGGTGGCCCGGCTCCCGGACCACGCCCTCGTGATGCATCCCGGTCCGATGAACCGGGGCGTCGAGATCGCCCCCGAGGTGGCGTCGTTGCCCCGGGCCGTCGTCACCAAGCAGGTCACCAACGGCGTGGCCGTGCGCATGGCCGTCCTCTACCGACTGCTGGGATCGGGCGTGGCCCTGTGAGCACGATCGTCCTGAAGGGTGGCGAGGTCGTCGACGCCGCGGGCCGCCGGCGCGCCGATGTCGTCGTGAGCGACGGCGCCATCGCCGCGGTCGGTGCCGACCTCGATGGCGACGTCGTGCTCGACGCCGCCGGCTGCGTGGTGGCGCCCGGCCTCGTCGACCTCCACACCCATCTGCGCCAGCCCGGCCGCGAGGAGGCCGAGACGGTGGAGACCGGCTCCCGGGCCGCCGCCCTCGGCGGGTTCACCGCCGTCGTGGCCATGCCCAACACCGAACCCGCCATCGACGACGCCTCGTCGGTTCGCGAACTCCATGCCCTCGCCCGGACCGCCCTGTGCGACGTCGAGGTCGCCGGCGCCATCACCGTCGGTCGCCGCGGCGAGCGCCTCACGCCCATGGCCGAAATGGCGGCGCTCGGCGTGCGCCTCTTCACCGACGACGGCAGCGGCGTACAGGACGCCCGCCTCATGCGCCGCGCTCTCGAGTACGCGGGTGGGCTCGGCGTGACCCTCGCCCAGCACTGCGAGGACGCCGCCCTCGCCGGGGGCGGCCACATGCACGAGGGCGAGTGGTCGAGCCGTCTCGGCATCCCGGGGCAACCGGCGGAGGCGGAGGAGCTGATGGTGATGCGCGACATCGCCCTGTCCCGCCTCACCGGCGCGCGCGTGCACTTCCAGCATCTGTCGACGGCGGGCAGCGTGGCGATGATGCGGACCGCCCGGGCCGAGGGCCTCGCCGTCACCGCCGAGGCCACGCCTCACCACTTCACGCTCACCGACGCCAGCTGCGCCGGCTTCGATCCGGTCTTCAAGGTGAACCCGCCGCTGCGCACCGACGCCGACGTGGCGGCCGTCAAGGCCGGCCTGGCCGACGGCACCCTCGACGCCATCGCGACCGACCACGCGCCCCACGCCCCGCACCTCAAGGAGCAGCCGTTCGACCAGGCCCCGCCGGGCATCCTGGGGTTGGAGACGGCGCTGGCCCTGGCGCTCACGGAGCTCGACCTGCCGCTCGAGCAGGTCATCGCCTTGCTGTCGTGGCGGCCGGCGGCGATCGCGGGGATCGCCGATCGCCACGGTGGCCGCATCGAGCCGGGCCGGCCCGCCAACCTGTGCGTGATCGACCCGGCCGTGGTGTGGATCGTCGATCCCGACGGCCTGGCCAGCCGGGCCCGCAACACGCCGTACGCCGGCCGCAAGCTCACGGGGCGGGTACGCCACACGCTCTGGCGGGGGGAGGCGGTCGTGGTCGACGGCGAGGCGCAGCGATGATCCGCGAGGCCGCCCTTGTCCTCGCCGACGGCACGACCTTCGAGGGCGAGGCCATCGGCGCCGACCTGGCCGTC
>DASXAI010000071.1:0-1680 GCA_036406775.1 Acidimicrobiales bacterium | reverse complement strand
ACCACCTGCAGCCGCTCCCGCAGGTACGGCACGCCCGCGGTGCCTCCCGTCCCTGTCTTGTGGCCGATGATCCGCTCGACGGTCGTGACGTGGCGCAGCCGCCACTGCCGCAGCACGTCCTCCAGATCGAGTAGTTCCTCCCCCAGCTCGTACAGATCCCAGTGCGTGTCCGGCTCGCGGTAGACGACGAGCCACGCCTCCACCACGCTGCGGTGCGCCTGGTGACTGACCGACCAATCGCGGTCGAGGAGCGCGGCGTCGACGGGCAGTCCCCGCCGGGCGAGCAGGCGAATGACCCGGTCGTACAGCGACGGCGCGTGCAGCACGGCCTCGAGACGAGCGAACCGCTCGGGCTCGTGGCGGAAGGGCTCCAGGTACAACGCGTCCCTGTTGCCCACGACGAACTCGAGCTCGCGGAACTGGAACGACTGGAAGCCGCTCGACGTGTCGAGGGCGGCACGGAAGGACATGTAGTCGGCCGGTGTCATGGTCGTGAGCACGTCCCACGACGACACCAGCACCTGCATCACCCGGTCGACGCGGGCGAGGCTCTTGAAGGCCGGGCCCAAGTCGTCGACGTCCAGGAGATCGAGCACGGTGTGCAGCTCGTGGAGCACGAGCTTGAGCCACAGCTCGGTGGCCTGGTGCTGGACGATGAACAGCATCTCGTCGTGGGCGGCGGTGCGAGGGTGTTGGGCGTCGAGGACGTGGTCGAGGGCGAGGTACTGGCCGTAGCTGAGACGATCGCGGAGGTCGAGGTGGGCGCCGGCCGGGCCGACCAACGGGTCCGACGACGCGCCACTCATCGCCGCACCAGTGTCCGTACGGCGGCGCCCGTGCGGGCCACGCCCGCCGTCGCCAGCGCGGCCAAGTTGGCCGGGAAGCGCCGTTGCGCCGCGGCCCGCTGGCGGGCTTCGGCGTACGGGACGGTGCTGAAGCTCACCAGCTCGTACAACGATTCGAAGCGGTCGGGCGCCCATCGCTCGATGGCGTGCTCGGCCCGCTTGGTGAGACGGAACACGGGCGAGCCGACCTTGTCCCGCATCTCCACGAAGTTGTCGACGGCCAGGTCGGCGATGGCGTCGGTGTTCGGCTTGCGGCGCTGGGCGTACAGGGGAAGGGCGGCGTCCCAGTCGTCGGCGGTTTCGTCGAGGCAGCGGTCGAGCTCGACCGCGTCCTCGAAGGCGCAGTTCATGCCCTGGCCGAAGAAGGGCACGATGGCGTGGGCGGCGTCCCCGAGCAGGGCCAGCCGGCCGCGCACCCAAGGCCACACCCGCACGGTGACCAGGGTGCCGGTCGGGTGGCGGGCGAACTCACCGCCCAGGTCCTCGAACAGCTCGGTGGCGTCGGGATAGTCGCGCTCGAACCGAGCTCGTACCGCGGCCGCGTCGTCGAGTCCGGCAAAGCCGGCGGGCCCGTCGAACGGCCAGAAGAGCGTGGCCGTGAAGCTGTGGTCAGGATTCGGGAGGGCGATCATCATCGAGTCGCCGCGCGGCCAGATGTGCAGCGCGCCGGGATCGAGGGCGAAGCCGCCCGATCGGTCGGGGGCGATGGTGAGCTCCTTGTAGCCCCACGGCAGGTGCTCCTGCGAGTAGTCGGCTCGCTCGCTGCGCACGACAGCATCACGCAACGCGCTGTAGGCGCCGTCGGCCGCCACGACGACGTCGTGGGTGGTCGACT
>DASXAI010000070.1:0-2560 GCA_036406775.1 Acidimicrobiales bacterium | reverse complement strand
GTTGCCGTGGGCCATGCGCCGGCGCAGAGCCTCCGGGCTCATGTCGACGAGCTCGATCTGATCGGCCCGGCGCACCACCTCGTCGGGCACGGTCTCGCGCTGATGCACGCCCGTGATCCGCTCGACCACGTCGTTCAGGCTCTCGAGGTGCTGGATGTTCACCGTCGACACCACGTCGATCCCGGCCGCCAGCAGGTCCTGGACGTCCTGCCACCGCTTCTCGTTACGGCTGCCCGGGACGTTGGTGTGGGCCAGCTCGTCGACGAGGGCCACCTTGGGCGCCCGGGCCAGCACGGCGTCGACGTCCATCTCCTCCAACGTCGAGCCCCGGTAGCCGAGCCGGCGCCGGGGCACCACCGGGAGGTCGCGCAACTAGGCCGCGGTGGCGGCCCGGCCGTGCGTCTCGACCCAACCCACCTCGACGTCGGTGCCGCGTTGGTACCGGCGCCACCCCTCGTCGAGCATGGCGTAGGTCTTCCCGACGCCCGGCGCCGCCCCCAGGTACACCCGGAGCACGCCCTTGGCCACCCCTCAATGGTGCCTTGTTTGCGTCGCCTTCCTCCGCTCGCTGCGCTCGCTTCGGCCGGCTCCTGCTCGCTCCGCTCGACAATCGGTTCTCCCGCGGCCCGGCGGCGGACGGCGAAGCCGACCGCCGCCGAGTGAAACACTGGGGCGATGGTCGAGACGTTGGCGTTCGGGTACGGCCTGCTCGAAGGGCCGCGGCCCGACCCCGAGGGCGGCCTCTACTTCAGTGACGTCACGAAGGGCGGTGTGTACCGGCGCGCACCCGACGGCGCCATCGATGTCGTCGTCCCGAAGCGCCGGGGCGTGGGTGGCATCCTGCTCCACGCCGACGGCGGCATCGTGATCTCGGGCCGCAACCTGTGCCACGTCCGCGACGGCGAGACACGGGTGCTCTTCGCACGAGACGACATCCCCGGCTTCAACGACATCTGTACCGACGCCGCCGGCCGTGTCTACACGGGTTCGATGCGGGACAACCCGTTCAGCACCGAGGGTGAGCGGCTCACCGGCGAGGCCTATCGCGTCGACGCCGAGGGCGTGGCGGTCGAGTTGTACGACGGCGTCGCCCTCACCAACGGCATCGGCTTCTCCCCCGACGGCACGCGGCTGTACCACGCCGACACCTCCGAGCGCCTCATCAAGGTGCACGACGTCGTCGACGGCGAGGTGGTCGGCGGCGCCGGCGGGGTGTTCGCCGAGGTCGACGGCCTTCCGGACGGCCTGGCCGTCGCCGACGACGGCGGCGTGTGGGTCGCGCTCTACGGGTCGGGCTGCGTGCGCCGCTACGCGCCGACGGGCGAGGCCGACGGCGAGATCGCGGTACCCGCTCGCGGCGTCACCAGCCTGTGCTTCGCCGGGCCCGATCTCCGCGACCTCATCGTGGTGACGGAGGACAACACTGACGACCCGGCACGCGGCGGCACCATCTTCCGAGTCCCCGCCGCGGAGGTCGGCGCGCGCGGTGTGCCCACGCCGCTCGCCCGCGTCTGACCGTGCGCCGCTGGACCATCCCCGAGCTCGAGTGGATCACACCGGCCGTCGACCGCGACGCGGTGCTGGCAGTCGACTCGCTCAGCGTCCGCTACGGCCGGCGTCCGGCCGTCCACGACGTCAGCCTCCACGTCCGCGCCGGCGAGGTCGTGGGACTCGTGGGCCACAACGGCAGCGGCAAGACCAGCGTGCTCCGCGTCGCCGCCGGCCTGGCCGAACCGGCGGCGGGAACCGTGACGGTGCAGGCCCCTCCGGGCGCCGACGCCACCCTCCGCTACGTCCCGACGACCCGCCCCGTGTTCGCCGACCTCAGTGTCAGGGACAACCTGTGGCTCGGTGCCGGTCCGATGGCGCCCGTCGCCCGCAACGTCCGGGTCGAGGAAGTGCTGGCGCTGTTCCCCGAGCTCGCCGGCCGCCTCGACGAGCGCGCCGGCGTCCTCAGCGGCGGCGAGCAACGGCTCGTGTCGATCGGCATCGCCTTGATGGTGCGCCCGGTCCTGCTGCTCGTCGACGAGCCGACGCAGTTCCTCGCGCCGGCTGCCGCCGCTCGGGTCCTGCGCACCTTGCGCTCCCTGGCCGATGACGGCGTCGGCGTCCTGATGGCGGAGACGAGTGTGGCGGCGGCCGCCCACATCGCCGACCGTGTCTACGTGTTGAACAGCGGTCGGCTCCGGTCCGAACACACGGGTCCCGAGCTGCTCGCGGGCGGCCCGCGGTCCTGGTGGCGACTGTTGTGAGCCGGGTGTCGTTGGTCACGAACTCGGGACGCCGAGAGCTGGTCTTCTAGAATCATCCGATGGCCCGGGCGATGCGTGAGACCGCAGTAGCTCCGAGCAGCCTCACGCTCCGGGGCCAGCGCACCCGCGCCGCCCTCGTGAAGGCGGCCCGCGCCGTGTTCGAGCGGCGGGGCTATCACGACACCCGCGTCGTCGACATCACCAAGGCCGCCGGCGTCGCCTACGGCACCTTCTACACGTACTTCGACTCGAAGGAGCTCATCTTCGCCGAGGTCGTCGAAGAGCTGCACCGCGACTTCCGGGCCGAG
>DASXAI010000069.1:0-3347 GCA_036406775.1 Acidimicrobiales bacterium | reverse complement strand
GGCCGGCGACGACTGCGTGCAAGCCGCAGTCCGACCCGCACCAGTCGCCCGGTACGCGCCTCGAGGACCAGCTGGCGTACTACAGCAACTACGGCCCGCGCATCGACGTGGCGGGACCCGGCGGCGCGCGCAAGTTCAACCTCCCCGTCTGGGACGGCGGCGGCACGCCCGGCTTCCCGTTCACGACCGACGACGGGTTCGCGGCGTTCCAGGACTTCAGCATCACGTCGAACTTCGCCCAGGAGATCCCCTGCGTGACGTTCACGAACGGACCGTTCCCGCCGGACCAGTGCTACACGGCGATCCAAGGTACGTCGATGGCGACGCCGCACGCGGCGGCGGCGCTGGCCCTCATCGCCAGTGCCAATCCCGATCTCCGCGGCAACGTCGACGGCTTGGTTGACGCGCTGAAGGGCACGGCCCGTGTCGTGCGCGGCAACACGACCCAGCCGGTGTCGCCGACGGACCTGTCGCCTGGCGACCAGTCCGGCATCGAGTGCACCACCGGGTTCTGCCACCTCGGCGGTGATCCGATATCGGACACGGATGCCTTCGGCGCCGGCGTCGTCGACGCCGGCAACGCGCTCGGGGCGTAGCAGTGGACCTGACGTACCCGCCTGAGGCCGAGCGCTTCCGGAAGGAGATCCGCGCCTGGCTGGAGGACAACCTGCCGGAGGGATGGTTCGAGCCCGGTTTCGAGCTCACCGGCGCGGCGCGGGCCCGCTTCACCGACGAGTGGGTCGGCAAGCTGTACGACGGCGGCTGGATCTGCGCGTCATGGCCGGCCGAGTACGGCGGCAAGGGCCTCTCGACGATGGAGAACGTGGTGCTCGCCGAGGAGTTCGCCCGGGCCCGGGCGCCCATGCGCGCCGACTTCTTCGGTGACACGTTGGTCGGCCCCACCATCCTGCAATGGGGCACGGAGGCGCAGAAGCAGCAGTTCCTGCCCCAGATCCTCACGGGCGAGATCCGGTGGTGCCAGGGCTTCAGCGAGCCGAACTCGGGATCGGACCTGGCGTCGTTGAAGACGTCGGCGGTGCTCGACGGCGAGGAGTGGGTCATCAACGGCCAGAAGGTGTGGACGACGCAGGCCCAGTACGCCGACTACTGCTTCCTCCTCGCCCGCACCGATCCGGCCGCGTCCAAGCACAAGGGCATCTCGTACCTGCTCGTGCCCATGAAGCAGCCGGGCATCGAGGTGCGCCCCATCACCCAACCCGACGGCACCGCGGAGTTCAACGAGGTGTTCTTCGACGAGGCCCGTTGTCCGAAGGAGAACGTCGTCGGCGGCGTCAACAACGGCTGGGTGGTGGCCAACACCACGCTGGCCCACGAGCGCGGCATGTCGGCCACCACGAGCTTCCGGCGCTTCGCCGACGAGTTCGACGCCATGGTGGCGGCGGCGCAGACCAACGGTACTATCGCCGATCCTACCATCCGCCAGGGTTTGATGCGTTACCACACCAAGATCCAGATCCTGCGCATCAACGGCCTGCGAAGCCTGAGTGCCACTGTGACAGGAAAGAAGGATGCGGGCGTGGCGGCTTTGGGCGCGACGAACAAGATGTTCTGGTCCGAGATGCACCGCGATGCCATGGAGCTGGCCCTCGACATCCACGGCGCCGGCTCGTTGCTGGCCGACGCCGGCCCTGCAGGCGGCTCGTGGCCGGCCACGATGCGAGGCACGGGCAAGGGCGCCTACCGGGTCAGCCCCATGTTGTCGGCGTTCTTCTTCTCCCGCTCCGAGACCATCTGGGGCGGCACCGCCGAGATCCAGCGCAACATCGTGGGTGAACGCGTGCTCGGACTGCCCAAGGATTCGAAACCGGCGTAACAGGGCATCCAACGGCTGGCCTCGTTCGTAAGGAGGCCGGGGACCAACACGGGAGGAGCCCATGAACAAACGCGTCGGTATTGGAATTGTCGCGGCCGCGGCCGCATTGGCGGCCACCGCGGTCGCCGTGGTGCCGGGGATCGCCAGTGGCAGTTCGGGCACCAAGTCCGACCTCCATCCGTCCGTGCTCGGTCAGGGCCTGCAGCTCGTGGCTCACTTGTCGTCCGCCTCCGAGATTCCACCCCCGTCGACCCTCTCGAAGGGCACCGGCACCGCCGTCATCACGATCGAGCCGAACACCAGCCAGATCTGCTGGTTCATCGCGGTGAGCGGTCTGGAGGAGGCTCCGATCCTGGCCCACATCCACCAGGGCCCCGTCACTTCCTTCGGACCAGTGGTGGTGAATCTCTTCCCGCCCTTGCCACCCCAGAACGGCACCTCGACGGGTTGCGTCACCGACACGACAAATGCGCCGCTGATCGCCGCCAACCCGGCGGGTTTCTATGTCAACGTGCACACGTTGCCGAGCTGGCCGGCGGGTGCGATCCGCGGGCAACTGACCGCGTCTCCGCAAGCGACGGTCTTCCTGCCCACGCCGGCGCGCGCCTACGACTCGCGTGTGGCCGGTGGCAAGCTCCAGGCGGGTGAGACCAGGATCATCCCGCTGGCGACAGGCAAGGACGCCAGCGGCGCGCTGTTGGCCGCTGTCCCACCGGGCGCGACCACGGCCATCGTCAACCTGACCATCACCGACACAGAAGCGGCCGGGTTCGTGAAGATGTACTCCGCCGCCATCCCTGAACCGGCGACCAGCAGCATCAACTGGTCGCAGACGGATCAGAACTTGGCGGTGAGCACGCCCGTGGCGGTCGACGCCACGGCCAACGTCAAGATCACGGGAGGGGTGAACGCCACCAACGTCGTGATCGACGTCATCGGCTTCACGTTCTAACGGAAGTCGTACACCACGCCTGTCAGCTCCTCGGAGACGGTCCACAGCCGCTGGGCCGTCTCCGTCGAGCGAGCTTGGCGCGGCGCGGTGACGCGGGTCGGGTGACCGCGCTGGCCGAACCAGCTGTCCGGCCCGAGATACTCGCCGTTGGCGATGTCGGGTGCTGTCGCCGCGTACAGCTGAGGCAGGGCGCCGTCGGCGTCGCTCTGGGCGAACACGAGATTGGTGATCCGCATCAGCTCCGCTCGGACGCGGTTGCCTTCGGAGACGGGTGCGGCGGTCTGGAGGTTCGTGGCGGCGTAGCCAGGATGAGCGGCCACGCTGATGAGGCTGGTTCCGGCCCCTTCGGCTCGCCGGGCCAGCTCGTAGGCGAACAACTGGTTCGCCAGCTTGGATTGCGAGTACGCGGGCCAGCGCAGGTACCGGCGCGTCGACTGGAGGTCGTCGAAGTCGATGCGTCCGAAGGCGGCCGCCGTGCTGCTCACCGTCACCACCCGGCTCGCGGGCCGAGCGAGCAGCGCCGGTAGCAACCGTCCCGTCAACGCGAAGTGGCCGAGGTGG
>DASXAI010000068.1:0-4258 GCA_036406775.1 Acidimicrobiales bacterium | reverse complement strand
ATGGTGGACGCCGTCCGCGCCCTCACGCTGGGCGACACGGCGACGGCGGTGCTCGGTCACTCGACGGCGTACTACGTCACCACGTCACTGCTGTGGTCGGCCGGGCTGGTGGCCGTCTTCGCCCCGTTGGCAGTGTGGCGGTACCGGCGGGGCTGACCCCTTGCTCTTCCTTCCTCCGGTTTCACGCTTCCTCAAGTACCTGACAGGTTCTCCAGGAAGCGTGAAACGGGAAGGTGGCGTCAGGCCTGGAGGTGGGTGAGCCGGTCGGCGGCCGGGGCCAGCGCCTTGAGCTCGGGCATGACCTCCCGGGCGAAGAGGCGGATGCTCTTCTCGGCCACGTCGACCGGCATCCCGCCGTAGCGGAACACACCCACGAAGCTGTCGGCGCCGATGACGTCGCAGAAGGTCTTCGTCTTCTCGTAGACCTGCTCGGGCGTGCCCCACGGCTGCAGGCCGATGTAGAAGTCGCTCATCTTCTCCATGCCGCCGGGCTTCTGCAGCCGGTCGTACATGAGGCCGTGGAACTCGTAGCCGGGCGTGTCCTTGAGATGGGGCTTGTCGAACTCGTAGTGGGAGATCACCGAGTCCCAGTAGGCGCCGATCCAGCGGCGCGCCTGTTCCTCGGCTCGGTCGGCGTTGTCGTCGACGAACGTCCAGCCCGCCACGACCGGGGGCGGCGGCTCCTCGCCGCGGGCCTCGCGATAGGTGGCCCGGTAGGTGGCGGTCTCCTCCTCCACCATCTGCCACGGCTTCTGGGGCACGACGAGCACGCCGGTGCCGATGCGGGCCATGATCTCGGCCGACTCGGGCGACACCGTGGCCGAATAGGTGCGTCCCTTGAACGACTTCAGCGGACCGGGCCGAAGCTCGACACGGGGCTGGCGCACGAACTCGCCCTCGTATTCCATGACACCGGTCTCGAGGGCGCCGAGGATCGCCTCGGCCGACTCCTTGAACTGTTGGCGCGCCTGGCCCATGTAGACGCGGAACCCGTCGAACTCGACCCGCCCGGTGCCGCGCCCGAGGCCCAGGATGAGCCGGCCGTTCGACATGTGGTCGAGCATGAGGATCTGCTCGGCGGCCCGGACCGGGTCGTGCCACGGCAGCACCAGCACCATCGAACCCAGTTGCACCCGTTCCGTGCGGCCCGCCATGTAGGTGAGGAACTGCAAGACGTCAGGGCACATCGTGTAATTCGTGAAGTGGTGTTCGACGCTCCAAATGGAGTCGAACCCGAGCGGCTCGGCCAGGTCGGCGAGCCGCAGGTCGGCCTGCCAGACATCGGTGTCGGACAGCGGCCCCCCGAAGCCCTGGAAGATGGACGACAACCCGACGTGCATCGCGGCCTCCCGGTCGTGCTCGTGAACGACGCTACGAGGCTCGGCGTCGCCGTGGCAATGTGAGCCGTGGGCGCGACGAGTGGTCAGCTGCCGAAGACGGAGAGGAACCCGGTCTTCGGGGTACCGAGCCCGGTGACGTTGTCCCATCCCGGCCCGGTGTGCTGGGTGGGCGAACCCGAGTAGTCGTCGAAGGTGCGGAGGTAGTCGATCACGCCTGCCGAGGCATCGACACCGTCGACATAGTTGCGCCGGGCCACGGCGGTCTTCACTGACTGCACGTCGTAGAACGCCCCGGCGTAGGAATAGAAGAGGGGGTTGGCGAAGCCGTGCGGTGCTCCCGCCGCCTGGTCGGCGAGCGCCATGATGCCGGCGAAGATCGGGCTCGACAAGCTGGTGCCGCCGATGCGGAACTCGTCGTAGTGCGCGCCTTCGGGGAAGGTCTGGGTCTCGCCGATGAGCAGGCCCGTCTGCGGATCGCCGAGGGCGGCGACGTCGGGGACGGCTCGACCAGTCGTGCTCAGGCCGGCCTGGTAGCTCGGCTTGGCGAACAGCCGGCTGACACCCCCGCCGGCGCCGTACAGCCAGCCGGCTCGCGTGCAGGCGAGGGTCGTCTGGTCGCAGTTGTAGTAGCTCGTGCCCCAGCCGGTCTCGATCGCTCGTGCCCCTGCCCCGTCCACGCCGAGCGCCGTGCCACCGACCGCGGTGACCCACGGGCTCGACGCCGGCCAGTCGGGCGTGGCGAACCCGCCGACCGAGGTCTCGTCGCCGTCGTCACCGGACGAGAAGTACACGCCGATGCCCTCGGCGGCCGCCTGGATGAGCGTGTCCTCGAACGGCTTGACGTAACCCGGAGGCAGGACCTCGGTGTCGAAGCCGTACGAGTTGGTGACGATCTGAGCCAGACCCTTGTCGACGACGTGGTTCAGCGCCGCGTCGAGGTCCTGATGGGCGTTCGGAGCACCGACGTAGACGATCTTGGCCCCGGGCGCCATGCCGTGCACCGCCTCGATGTCGAGCGTCTCCTCGGCGTACCAGCCCTGCGGGTCCTGCTTCGCGCTCTCGGGGTGGTTGAAGGTGCCCGGTGCGACGATTTGGGTGAACTGGTTCGGCCGCAGCCCGGGCAGCCCGCGGTTCGCCGACCACTGGTTCACGTCCGAGACGATGGTCGGCGACGCGTAGGCGTCGATCACTGCGACCGTCTGTCCGCTGCCGTCGTAGGAGCCCGAGATCCCGTACGCGCTCTTGATGTCGCCCGGCGTGTGACCGCGGACGTTCCACGGGGCCGTCGACGGCGACGTGACGCTGGTGAAGCCGGCCGGATAGGCGTAGGGCGAAGCGATCTGGGCCCAGTACGCAGACAGCGGCGGTGCGTTGCGGAAGCCGGCCGCCGGCGGCGCGTTCTTGTCGACCACGTGGTCCGTCTGCACGAAGGCGGCGCTCTCGTCGAGGCCGAACACGCCGGTGACCGATGCGGCCACCGACGCCGGCACCGACACGTCACTCACCGGCGACCGCACGGTCAGGCCGTTGACCGAGTAGAGGTCGAGCTCGGTGGCGAAGGCCGATTCGACCTGCGCGACCGTCCCATGGGCGGCGACATAGTGGTTGTTCGTCGGTGTGTAGTCGAGCGTGAAGCCGCTGTTCCGTAGCCACTTCTGCACGGCGCCGACTTGTCCCTGCGCCGGTGCGAACTGCTTTCTGAAGTCGTTCGGCGTCAGATAGTGGCGGTACGACGGGCTGTGCGGATCCGACACGGCGCGAGCGAGCGCAGCCGCGGCGTCGCCTCCCTGCCAGCCCAGATAGACGCGGAACCCGACCGGCGTCGACGGATCGGCCCGTCCGACGCGTTGGGAGGACCGGGCCCATTGCGGCGCGCTGCCCGGCAGCGTCGAACGGCTCGGCGGGGCGGCGTGGGCGGCCGGAACCGCCGTCCCCAGAACGGCGGCAAGCGTCGCCACTGCGACAGTAGGCACCACGCGACGAACCATGCGTTCGTGCTCCCTCCCGATTGTCCCCCACGGGGCGAACGGACGTTACGTCTGCCTGCTCGGGTGCAACAACTCGCGCATTGGTCTGCCGCTGGACCCTGGCGGCCATGGCAGTCTGAGGACGATGCGCGCCGAGGTACCGATCTTCGATGACCTCGAGGCCGAGCTCGATCGGCTCGAAACCATCCTCGAGGGCCTGACGCCCGAGCAGTGGGAGACCGAGTCAGCGGCGCCCGGGTGGACCATGACCGACGTCGTGGTGCACCTGGCCCAGACCGAGGAAGGGGTGGTGGCCACCCTGGGGAGCGGCTTCGCCGGCGCCGACTGGCGTCAGGGCGCCGAGAACCTCGATCAGGCCGTCGATCGTCAGGTGCGGGCCGAGCGCGCGCCGGCCGACGTCGTCTTCGCCCGCTGGCGAGCCGCCCGTCGTGCGGCCATGGCGGCTCTCCGTACGGCCGACCCTGACGTGCGCGTGGCGTGGGCGGCGTGGCCGCTGAAGCCGGCCACGCTCGCCACCACGCGGCTGGCCGAGCACTGGGCCCACGCCCTCGACATCACCGGGCCGCTCGCCATCCCCTTCCCCGACACCGACCGGCTGCGGCACATCGCGTGGCTCGGGCACGGCACGCTGCCGTACGCCTTCGGGCTCGAGGGCGGCGAGTTCCACCCCGTCTTCTGCGAGCTGACCGCGCCCGACGGCGACACCGTCTGGCGGTTCGGGCCGCCCGACGCCGACTCGACCATCACCGGTGCCGCCGGCGCCTTTTGTCGCGTCGGCGCCCGTCGGTTGGCGCCCACCGACTCCGGCCTCGTCACGTCTGGCCCCCACGCCGACGCCGCGCTGGCGGTTCTCCGCAACTACGCCGGCTGACGGTGGAAGTTGAACTCCAGAGCGCCCGGACGGGCGGTCACAGGTTCAACTTTCCGTAT
>DASXAI010000067.1:0-2725 GCA_036406775.1 Acidimicrobiales bacterium | reverse complement strand
CAGTGCGGCCTGCCCAAGCTCATGGCGCTCGAGCTGTTCAAGCCGTTCGTCATGAAGCGCCTCGTCGACCAGGAGCTGGCCCAGAACATCAAGTCGGCCAAGCGCATGGTCGAGCGGCGCCGCCCGCAGGTGTGGGACGTGTTGGAGGAGGTCATCAAGGAGCACCCGGTCCTGCTGAACCGGGCACCCACGCTGCACCGCCTCGGCATCCAGGCGTTCGAGCCGGTGCTGGTGGAGGGCAAGGCCATCCAGATCCACCCGCTGGTCTGCACCGCCTTCAACGCCGACTTCGACGGCGACCAGATGGCCGTCCACCTGCCGCTGTCGGCCGAGGCCCAGGCCGAGAGCCGTGTGCTGATGCTGTCGGCCAACAACATCCTGTCGCCGGCGTCCGGTCGCCCGATCGTCACGCCGACCCAGGACATGGTCATCGGCGCCTACTACCTCACGGAGATGGTGCCGGGCGCCAAGGGCGAGGGTCGGGTCTTCCGCCACGCGTGGGAGGCCTACCGGGCCCTCGACGAGTCGCATCTGTCGCTCCACGCCCAGATCCGGCTGGTCGGCCCGCGCCTCGAGGACGGCTCGCGTGAGGAGCGCCTCACCACCGTCGGCCGCATGCTGTTCGAGGACGCCCTGCCCGCCGACTACATCGCGCGCTTCGGCCACATCGACGAGGCCGTCCGCAAGCGCGACATGGGCATCATCGTGGAGCGTCTCGCCGAGACGTATCGCAAGGCCGACGTGGCCGAGGCCCTCGACGGCATCAAGAACGCCTGCTACCGCTACGCGGCCCAGTCCGGGCTCACCATCTCCATCGAGGACGTCAAGACGCCCGAGGAGAAGAAGGGCCTGCTGGACAAGTACGAGAAGGAGGCGGAGAAGGTCGAGACGCAGTTCCGCCGGGGCATCATCACCGACGGCGAGCGCCGGGTGCAGGAGGTCCGCATCTGGACCGAGGCCACCGACCGCGTCCGGGAGGCCATGGAGAAGGGGCTCAAGGCCGAGCTGTTCAACCCCATCGAGATGATGGTCGGCTCGGGCGCCCGCGGGAACATGATGCAGGTCCGCCAGATCGCCGGTATGCGCGGCCTGGTGGCCAACCCCCGCGGCGACATGATCCCCCGGCCCATCAAGTCGAACTTCCGCGAGGGCCTGGCGATGCTGGAGTACTTCATCGCCACGCCGGGCGCCCGCAAGGGTCTCGTCGACACCGCCCTCCGGACGGCCGACTCCGGGTACCTCACGCGCCGTCTCGTCGACGTGGCCCAGGAGCTGATCATCCGCAGCGAGGACTGCGGCACCACCCTCGGGATCTGGGTCGAGAACGTCCAGCCCGACACGGCCAGCCGCCGCAACTACCTCGAGACGAAGCTCTACGGCCGGGCGCTGTTGAACGACGTCACGCTGGCTGACGGCACCGTGCTGGCGGCCAACACCATCCTCGGCGACCCGGAGGTCGACGCCTTGCGGCACGACCCGGGTCTCGACCGGGTGCGGGTCCGCTCGGTGCTGACCTGCGACGCCGACCTCGGCGTGTGCTCGCTCTGCTACGGGCGCTCGCTGGCCACAGGCAACCCGATCGAGCTCGGTGAGGCGGTGGGCGTCATCGCCGCCCAGTCGATCGGCGAGCCGGGCACCCAGCTCACGATGCGGACGTTCCACACCGGTGGTGTGGCCGGCCGCGACATCGCCGGCGGTCTGCCGCGCGTGGTCGAGCTGTTCGAGGCCCGGACGCCTCGTGGTGCCGCCCGCCTCGCTCGCAGCTCGGGCGTGGTGCGCATCGGTGAGGACGAGGGCAAGGGTGTTCCCGTCACCGTCGTGTCCGACGAGGGCACGGAGGAGACGATGATCCTGCCCACGCCGGCCCGGCTCGACGTGGTCGACGGCCAGGAGGTCAAGGCCGGCGATCCCATCGTCGATGGCCCGCGCGACCCCAAGGAGCTCATGGAGATCAAGGGCGTCCGCGAGACCCAGCTGTACCTCGTGGAAGAGGTGCAGAAGGTGTACCGCGACCAGGGCGTCTCGATCCACGACAAGCACATCGAGCTGATCGTGCGCCAGATGACCCGCCGCATCGGCGTGCAGGAGCCGGGTGACACCGACTTCCTGCCGGGCGAGCGCGTGGATCAGAAGGTGTTCCGCGAGACCAACAAGCGGATGGTCGAGGAGGGCCAGCGGGCGGCCGAGGGCCGGCCGGAGCTGATGGGCATCACCAAGGCGTCGCTGGCCACCGACTCGTGGCTGTCGGCGGCGTCGTTCCAGGAGACCACCCGGGTACTCACCGAGGCTGCCATCGACGGCCGCGGCGACAACCTGGTGGGCCTCAAGGAGAACATCATCATCGGCAAGCTCATCCCCGCCGGCACCGGCATGCCTCGCTACCGCGAGTTCGACGTGACGGCGCCCGAGTACCAGCCGATGGCCTTCTACTCCACCGACGAGGCCGACCCGGCCGAGTGGCTGGCCAGCATCTCGGGCTCCTTCACCGCCGAGCCCGGCAACGGCGACGCCCTCGAGGGCTGATCGGAGGGGGAAGGGAACCTTCCCCCTCCGAGCCACCCCCGTCGACGCCTCGCTGCGCTCGGCGCCCGAGTGGCGACCGGCGGAGCCGGTTCGCCACTGATTCGGCGGCGAAGCCCCTCGAACGAGGGGACGGAGGACCGTCCCCTCGTGCTCCCCTTTTCTCGCCCCTTGAGCGCGGACCGCCCACTACACTGACTCGACA
>DASXAI010000066.1:0-2617 GCA_036406775.1 Acidimicrobiales bacterium | reverse complement strand
ACCGCGACTTCGCCGGCGCCCAGATCGGCACCGTCGGCGAGTTGACGCTGCTCGCCGTGGCCGTCGCCCTGACAGCGTGGCCGCCCCCGTTGGGCACCTCGGTCGAGTACCGCCGCCCGGCCGCCGTGCGATAGGCCCGGGTGTGTCGCGCGAGGCCGCGCGTGCGCAAGACTGGCCGGCAGTGGAACTCCCAGGACGGCTCGGGGCCGTCTCCCGCCGGGTCGGCTCGGCCATGGAAGGCATCGCCCAGGACGTGGCAGGCACGGTGGTGCCGCTGGCCGTCGACGCCGTCGACGTCAATGAGCTCGTCGAGCGGATCGACATCGACGCCGTCATCGAGAAGGTCGACATCAACGCGGTGCTCGCCCGCGTCGACATCGACGCGCTGATCGACCGCATCGACCTGAACGCCGTCCTCGACCGGGTCGACCCCGATCGGCTCGTGGCCCGCCTCGACATGGACGGGCTGCTGGCCCGGGTCGACGTCAACGAACTCGTGAAGCGCATCGACCTCGACGCCGTGGTGGCCCGCACCGACCTCGAGGGCATCATCGCCCGCTCGACATCAGGGGTGGCCACACAGGCGCTCGATGCCGTCCGCAGCTCGGGCGTCGGCCTCGACGGCTTCGTCCAGCGGTGGGTCGACCGGGTCCTCGGTCGCCACGGCGACCGGCCGGCTGGTCCGCCGGCGTTGGTCCAGACCAAGCCGGCACCATGACGACCGAGATCGATCCCGAACGCGACGTCGGCCTGCAGGGCCACTACGCGGGCGTCGTCACGCGTGTGAGCGCCTTCGTGATCGACGTCGTCGTCAGCGTCGGCCTCTTCCTGTTGTTCCTGTTGCTCTTCCGCGTCGGCTGGGAATACATCACGAACCACACCATCACCTGGGGCGACCACCGCATCATCACCATCGCCTGGTTCGCGCTGTGGGCCATCGTCTACTTCGCCCATCCGTGGGCCACGAGCGGCCGGTCCCTGGGCATGGCGATCGTCGGCCTGCGCGTCGTCCGCGCCGACGGTACGCCGGTCAGCTTCGGTCGGGCCGTGGTGCGCATCGTCACGCTGCCGCTGAGCTTGATCTTCCTGGGCATCGGCTTCCTGATCATGCTCGTGCAACCCGAGCGGCGGGCGCTCCACGACCTCATCGCCGGAACCGCCGTCGTGTACTCCTGGGACGCTCGCGCCGCCCGGCTCCGCTTCCTCGCCAACGCGCCGACCGACCGCTGACCACCAACCGTCAGAGCCGGCGGTAGCGCGCCTCGGCCACGGAGTAGGCGGCGAAGGCGAACAGCGCGAGGGCCGTCAGCCCGAGCAGGATCTCGCCGTACGACTGCTGGGCGATGGTGCGCAGCGTGCCGTCCACTCCTTGGGCCTCGTTCGGGTCGAAGTCGGCGGCCGCCTTGATGAGCAGCAGTCCGACGAGGCCGAAGACGACACCTCGCCCGATCGACCCGACGACACCGAGCACCACCACGGCCCGCTTCGTGGCGGGACTCATGCGGCCCGTCTGGAGCTCCTCCTCGAACTTGGTGATCACCCCGCGCACCATGAGGTAGATACCGCCGCCGATGAGGGCGACGCCGGCGACGATCACGAGGAATCGTCCCCCGGGCCAGCCCAGCACTCGGGCCGTCCACGTCTTGGGCTGCTGCTCCCCGTTGCCGGCCGACCGGCCGGCGATGACGGCCACCGCGCTGGCGCAGAAGGCGGCGTACACCACACCGCGCCCGGCCGAAGCGAGCCGCTTCACGGTCCGCTTCTTCTCGTCGTGCTCGTCCCGATGACCGAAGGCGGCCTCGCTGAACCGCCACAGCGCGTACCCGGCCAGTCCGACGGCCAGGAGCACGAGGGCCGCCTCGCCGAGTGGCTGGTCGGCGATCTCCTGCAGCGCGCCCTGTTTGTTCGCCTGCTCACCGTTCTGGTGGCCGAGGGCGAGCCGGATGGCGAGGAACGCCACGATCGCATACACGACGCCTCGCGCCACGAAGCCGAGGCGAGCGGCACGATCGAGCCATGGGCTCTCAGATGCGCGCCGCGCCGTCGACGTGACCGTCTGGGCCTTGGCCGTCATGCTCACGGGACCGCGTGTTCCCGGTCGCGCCGCCACACAAACCGCCGGCGGTCCGGCGGCGAGGATCAGTGGTTGCCGAGGACGGCGTCGCGCAGGACGCGCGACTCGAGTTCGAGCTCGTCGAGGCGGGCCTTGACGAGGTCGCCGATGCTGACGATGCCCGTCACCTCGTCGCCTTCCAGCACCGGCAAGTGACGATGGCGACGATGGGTCATGAGCGCCATGGCGTCGGTGATCGTCTGATCAGGCGTACACGTGACGACCTGCTCCGTCATGATCTCGGCCACGCGCCGGTCGAGCACGCCGCGGTCGTCGGCCAGGGCACGGACGACGTCACGTTCGCTGACGATGCCGACGAGGTGGGTGCGATCCCTGCTCACGACGAGAGCGCCCACGCCTCGCTGCTTCATCTCCCGGACGGCCGAGGCGACGGTCTGGTCGGGGTGGATGCTGGCGACGGCACGACCCTTCGCCCGCAGGATCTCGGCGATCTTCATCGATCCCGTCCTCCTTCCCGATGGGGTGAGGTCAGGTTACGTCCCG
>DASXAI010000065.1:0-5634 GCA_036406775.1 Acidimicrobiales bacterium | reverse complement strand
GGGTCGGTACGCCTTGAGCACGTTGCGCGCCACCGTCGCCTTGTGCACTTCGTCGACCCCGTCGGCGATGCCCATCGTCGGCGCGCTGGCGTACATCTCCTGCAGCGGCGTGAGGTCGGTGGTGCCGATCGAGCCGAGGATGTGGAGCGCGTTGTACGACACCTCGCGCAGCACCTTGGCCATCGTGTACTTCACCGCCGCGATGTCGGTGCGGGTCTCCTGGGTCGAGGAGTTGTCGATCTTCCACGCCGTTTCCAACACGAACAGGCGCAGCATGCGGATGGCGGCGTAGGAGTCGGCGATCTTCTCCTGCACCATCTGGTGCTCGGCGATCAGCTTGCCGTGCGACTCGCGGCTCAAGGCCCGCTCGCACATCATGTCGAAGGCCAGCTTGCACTGGGCGATGGTCCGCATGGCGTGATGGATGCGGCCGCCGCCCAGGCGGCGCTGAGCGAGCACCTTCCCGCCGTCCTCCGGGCCCAACAGATGGTCGAGCGGGACCCGCACGTCGTTGTAGATGATGTGGTTGTGGTTGCGGGGCTCGGGCAGGATCTCGACGCCCGGCGTCTTACGGGGCACGATGAACATGCCGTTCGTGCACATCACGAACAGCAAGTCGGCGACACGGCCGGCGCTCGTGAACCACTTCTCGCCGTTGATGACCCACTCGTCGCCGTCGCGCACAGCGTGGGTCTTGAACATGTTGGGATCCGAACCGCCCTGGGGCTCCGTCATCGAATAGGCGGACCACATCTCCTGGTTGAGCATCGGCTTCAGCCAGCGCTCCTTCTGCTCCTCGGTGCCGTAGGCGGCGAGGATCTCCATGTTCCCCGTGTCGGGCGCCGCCGACCCGAACATCTGGGGCGCGGCCCGGTACCGACCGAGGATCTCGTTCAGCAGGCCCAGCTTCAGTTGCCCGAACCCGGGACCGCCCAGTTCCTCGTCGAGGAAGATGGCCCACAGCCCCTGGGCCTTGATCTCGTCCTGGAGCGGCTTCACCAGCGCCTTGACCTTGTGGTTCCGTGACCGCACGGCATAGGGAAAGACGAGGTCGAGAGGCTCGATCTCCTCACGACAGAACTCGTCCACCCAGTCGAGCTTCTTCTGGAACTCCGGATCCGTCGAGAAATCCCACGCCATGCCTGACCCCATTCGCTCGCCGGGCCCTCGGGCCGTCGGTAGTGACGAATCTACGCCGACCGGCTAGAAGAGGGCGGTGCCGACGGCCGGCTTCCTCGGTGGCCTCAAGGTCCTCGAGCTCGGGGAGATGGTGGCGGCGCCGTACTGCGCCAAGCTCCTGGGCGACCTGGGGGCAGACGTGGTCAAGGTGGAGGGTCCGGAGGGCGACCGCGCCCGCCGTGTGGGACCGTTCGTCGGCGGGGTCGAGGGTCCCGAACGCAGCATCTTGTTCCTGCACTGCAACACCAGCAAGCACGGCGTGGGCCTCGACATCGAGACGGAGGCCGGCGCCGCTCGCTTCGCCGAGCTGGCCGCTCGAGCCGACCTCGTCGTCACGGACCGGCCGTTGGACGAGGGGAACGCGGCGCTCAGCACGGAGGCGTTGCTGGCGGCCCAGCCGGCGCTCGTGGTGTTGGAGCTCACGCCGTTCGGGGCGAGCGGGCCGTACAAGGACTTCAAGGCCTCGCCGCTCACCACCTTCCACGCCGCCGGCGAGGGGTACCTGACGCCCGTCGCGTCCTACCTGATGCCCGAGGTCGTCGACCGGCCGCCGCTGCGCCAGGGCCGCTTCGCCGCCGAGTACAAACTGGCCACCTACGCTGCCACCCTCGCGCTCGCTGCCGTTCATCACGCCCGCGCGACGGGCGAGGGTCAGTTCATCGAGTGCTCGAAGCAGGATCTGCTCCTGGGCCTCAACTTCTTCGAGTTCCAGGGCTGGCTGAGCACGGGCGTGGCGCCGACACGCGCCAACCTGGCCGTGCCGTTCGGCGGCATCATGCCGTGCAAGGACGGCTACCTGCAGTTCACGTTCCACGAGGAGCACCAGTGGCGCGCCCTCGTCAAACTGATGGGCGACCCCGAGTGGGCCAGCGAGGAGTGGGCCGCCGACACGGTCGCGCGCGCCAGCCACGCCACGGAGATCAACGTGCGGCTCGAAGAGTGGCTGAGCACGCGCACCCGGGACGAAGTCGTGCGCGACGGCCAGCAGATGGGCTGCACGGTGGCGCCGTACCAGTCCGTCGCCGAGGTCGCCTCGTCGGCCCAGTTCGAAGAGCGCCGCTTCTTCCAGCCGGTGACGCACCCCGTGGTGGGAACCCATCGCTACGCGACCGGTGCGTGGCGGTTCTCGGATGTGCGTCCGTATCCGGGCCCGGCGCCGCTCCTTGGTCAGCACGACGACGAGCGGCCCGACCTGTTCCTGTCCGATCCCGACGGACCAACGTCGCCGCCGCTTGGCGAGCGTCGCCCGCCCCAGGGTCCGCTGCAGGGCCTGCGAGTCGTCGACTTCACGTGGGCCGTCGCCGGGCCGACGGCCACCATGGTGCTGGCGTGCTTCGGGGCCGAGGTGATCAAGGTCGAGACCTCGTTGCGGCTCGACGTCCTCCGCCGCTCCGGGTACATCGGCGCGACCACGAATCGGCAGAAGAAGGCGGTCACGCTCGATCTCCGCCATCCGAAGGCCGTGGCACTGGCCAAGCGCCTGGTGGCGATCAGCGACGTGGTGGCCGAGAGCTTCCGCCCCGGCGTCATGGACGGCCTGGGGCTCGGCTACGACGCGCTGCGCGAGGTCAAGCCCGACATCGTCATGCTGTCGAGCTCGATGGCCGGGCAGACGGGGCCCCTGGCCCACTTCGCCGGCTACGCGCCCATGTTCGTCGCTCTCTCGGGCCTGGGGGAGATGACGGGGTACGCGGACGGACCACCAACCCAGATCCGCGTCGGCGGCGACATCATCGTCGGCGTTCACGCCGCCTTCGCGCTGGTGGCGGCGATCCTCCACCATCAGGCGACGGGCAACGGATGCCACATCGACCTGTCGGCGATCGAGTCGCAGGCGTCGCTCATCGGCGACGCGCTGCTCGACTACACCGTGAATGGAAACGTGCAGCGGCGCAGTGGCAACCAGGAGCCCGACGGCGCGCCGCACGACTGCTATCGCTGCGCCGGTGACGACCAGTGGGTCAGCATCGCGGTCGAGACCGACGACGAGTGGCGGCGGCTGGTCAAGGTGATTGGCGAGCCCGCGTGGGCGCGGTCCGACCGGTTCAGCACCGGGCGCTCGCGTCGGGAGAACAGCCATGAGCTCGACCGCCACATCGAGGCGTGGACCTGCACTCGCCCGTCGGCCGAGGTGATGACACTGCTGCAGTCGGTCGGGGTGGCCGCCATGCCTTCGTATCGGGCCTCGGAGCTGTTCGCCGACCCGCACGTGAGGTTCCGCGACATGGTGACGGTCGTTCCGTCGAGCGACGGGTCGATGCCGGTCGTGCGGCTCGGGGGCCGGTTCGCCGCCACACCCATGCAACTCGACCGCGCCGGTCCCGCCATGGGCGAGCACAACGACGAGGTGTTCCGGCGGCTCCTCGGTCTCTCCGACCACGAGATGGATGCACTGGCCGCCGAGGGCGTCTTCACCTGATGAACGAAAGGACGCGATGAGCGACGCACGAGCAACGATCCCCGACGACATCGACGAGCACCTCGCGCGGTATGGCCGCACGTTCATGGTGACTCGGCGCAAGGACGGGTCACCGACGTGTCATCCGATGGCCCGGTTCTACGCCGACGGCGAGATGTACCTCAACATGTACGCCACCAGTGTCAAGCACAGGAACCTGTCGCGCGACCCCAACATCGCCTGCCTGGTGACGACCGAGTCGGACGATCCCGACTTCCGAGCCGTCATCATCCGAGGGACGGCGCGGTACCTCTCACCGGAGCAGACGCTCGCGCCGGATGCGTCGGCCGCCGTGCGGCTGGCCCGGGGCATCGGTATGGAGGGCGTGACCAAGGTGGAGGACGCGCCCGAGAAGTTCGCCACAGAGGAGCCCGAGGACTGGTTGAAGCGCGCGGCGATCATGGTCGAGAGGATCCGGGATGGCGTGCGGGTGCTGTGGGAGGTCGTCCCCCGCGAGATCGCCTGGCTCGACGACGTCCGGCGGAGCTAGCGATGCCGAGAGAGCACGCCGACATCAAGATGACACCGGAGGAGCTCCGGGCGTTCCTCCACTCCGACAACCGCCTGATCGTCGCCACCGTCGATGTGGACGGGGGTGGCTGGGTCGACGCCGCCGCCTTCACCTTCTTCGAGGACAGGGTGTACTTCCGGTTGCCCGTCGACACCCGGTCGTTCCGGAACATCCAGCGCGACGCCCGGGTCTGCTGCGTGGTCGAGAGCAAGCCGGCGGCCTCGTCGTACTACGACATCAAGGGCGCCATGTTGCACGGAGCCGCTGAACCGACATCGGGCCAGGACGTGCCGGCGGTGGTGGGCGAGGCGTTGGCGGCCCTCCCCGACCCCGTCACGCCCGACGCGCCCCGTGACGGCCAGCTCTTCTCGATCGGCCTCGAGGACCACACGAGCTTCGTCTTCGCCAAGATCAGGTACCGCTACGAAGACCGGGCCTTGAAGAGCATCCAGACCGACGCCGGACTGGTGTAACCGCTAGTACGACCGCGGCATGCCGAGGGTGTGTTGGGCGAGATAGGCGAGGATCAAGTTGTTCGAGACGGGCGCGATCTTGTAGAGGCGCGTCTCCCGGAACTTGCGCTCGACGTCGTAGTCGGCGGCGAAGCCGAAGCCGCCGTGGGTGTCGAGACAGACGTTGGCGGCTTCCCACGACGCCTCTGACGCCAGAAGCTTGGCCATGTTCGCCTCCGCCCCACACGCCAGACCCTCGTCGAACATCCACGCCGCCTTGAAGCGGACGAGGTCCGCCGCCTCCAGCGCGGCATGGGCGCGAGCGACAGGAAACTGCACGCCCTGATTGGCGCCGATAGGCCGGCCGAAGACCTGCCGGTCGGACGCGTATCGGGCCGCCCGGTCGACGAACCATCGCCCGTCACCGATGCATTCGGCCGCAATCAGGATCCGCTCGGCGTTCATGCCGTCGAGCACGCAGCGCAAGCCCTGGTCGAGCGGGCCGACGAGCGAGTCGGCAGGCACCTCGACGCCGTCGAAGAACACCTCCGTCGTGGAGTGGTTCATCATGGTCCGGATCGGTCGGATCGCCATCGTGCCGGCGGCGAGCGCGCCCTTCATGTCCACGATGAACGTCGAGAGGCCTTCGGTCTTCTTGTCGACGTCTTCCAAGGGCGTCGTCCGCGCCAGGAGCAGCATCAGGTCGGAGTGGAGAGCCCGGGAGGTCCAGATCTTCTGACCGTCGATGCGGTAGGAGCCATCGGCGGTACGCCTCGCCACGGTCTTGATCCGAGTCGTGTCCGAGCCGACGTCCGGCTCGGTGATCCCGAAGGCCTGGAGCCGGAGCTTCCCCGCCGCGATGCCGGGCAGGTAGCGCTCCTTCTGCGCGTCGCTCCCGTGGCGAAGGATGGTGCCCATCGTGTACATCTGGGCGTGACACGCACTCGCATTCCCGCCTGACGCGTTGATCTCCTCCAGGACGACACTCGCCTCCGTGAGCGTGCCACCGCCCCCGCCGTACTTCTCGGGAATGA
>DASXAI010000064.1:0-1662 GCA_036406775.1 Acidimicrobiales bacterium | reverse complement strand
ACGCGTCGCCGCGGCGACGAAGGCGGTGATCGCCTCCGTCGTCGCGGTGTCCCTCCAGGACGCCAGATCGGCCATCAGTCGCGCGCCAACGCCGCCGCGAGGTGCGCCTCCACGTCGACGTAGGCGTCGTCGGCGATGTCGAAGACGACCTTGACGATCTCCCCGCCGGTGAACGCGAAGCGGTCGCCGCTGTAGGCGCTGGAGACCGCGTCGCCGCTGTCGTAGCCGATGCACAGCCCCTCGCCGCACAGCGAGAAGTGGCCGGTCATCGTCCGGAGCTCCGCCTCCGCGACGACCTGGTCGTCCACGTAGAGCTTCAGCGGGCCGTACGACTCGTGGTGGTCCCCCATCCGCTCCTTGGTGAACTCCACTCCGACGATGTGCGGTCCGCTGCGCGGCGACGGGGCCGAGATCCGCGTTTCCGGCGGGATCCCGAGGAAGTTGTAGGCGTAGGTGAGGGTGCCGTCCTTGACGAACAGGGAGTGGCCGCCGAACCGCGAGCCCATCGCGAAGATCACGCCCTCGCTGCCCGCGTCGAACTCGACGTCGGCGAGGACCTTGTAGGACACGGCGTGGACGTTGGCCGCGAGCCGTTCGGGCACCTCCGTCGTGCCCGGGTAGTACGTGTACTGGCCGCTGGGCGGCACCGGCACGTTGAACTCCATCGCGAGGAAGGCCTGCAGGTCCTTGCCGGTGATGTTCATGTCGTTCAGCGGCAGGACCTTGTTGGCTTTCGCCTCCTCCAGCCACAGGGCCTTGAGCTCCTCGACCTTGTCGGGGTGCTGCTCGGCGAGATCGTGCGCCTCGGCCCGGTCCTCGTCGGTGTGGAACAGCTGCCAGGGCTCCGCATCGAAGTTGTCGATCCCGGCGAACGGCCCATGCTCGGTGACGGCCTTCCAGCCGTCGTGCCAGATGCCGCGACTGCCGAGCATCTCGTAGTACTGCGTGTGCTTCTCGGAGGGCGCGTCGGCGGCATCGAACGAGTACGCCATCGACACGCCCGACAGCGGCGACTGCTCGTAGCCGTTCACGACCCTGGGCATCTCGATCCCGCAGGCCTCGAGGATGGTCGGGTAGATGTCGGTCGAGTGGTGGTACTGGCTGCGGACCTCGCCACGGGCCTTGATGCCCTTCGGCCACGAGATCACGAGCGGGTCGCAGACGCCGCCCTGGTAGGTGTAGCGCTTGAACATCCGGAAGGGCGTGGAGAAGGCCACGGCCCAGCCGGTCGGGTAGTGGTTGTACGTCTCGGGCCCGCCGAGCTGGTCGAACAGGGCCAGGTTCTCCTCGATCGTGTCGGGCCAGGCGTTGAAGAACTTGCCCTCGTTGACCGAGCCGTTCGGGCTGCCCTCGCCCGAAGCCCCCTTGTCGGCGCAGTAGAAGACGATGGTGTTGTCCAGCTGGCCGGACTCTTCGAGGTAGTCGACGATCCGGCCGACCTGGGCGTCGGTGTATTCCGAGAAGCCGGCGTAGACCTCGGCCATCCGGCTGAAGAGACGCTTCTCGTCGGCGTTGAGCGAATCCCAGGGGCGGACCACGTCGGCGGGCGTGAAGGTGCCCTCCTTCATCGGGTTGATCGGGGTGAGCTCCGTGCCCTCGGGCAGGATCCCCTTCTCGATCATCCGCGGCAGGACCCACTCCCGGTAGGCCTCGTAGCCGTCG
>DASXAI010000063.1:0-17526 GCA_036406775.1 Acidimicrobiales bacterium | reverse complement strand
GCTCGCTGGTTGCCAACGTCGTGCCGGTAGCCGGACTGCTCGCGCAGTCGGCAGTGACGTTGACCGAGACGACGTACCGGTCGCTCACGGTGCTGGCGTCCGCCGGTGCGGCCGATTTGGCCGCCGCCCTGCTCAGCGTCGACCGCTTCACCGCCGCCGACCGCCTGTCGATGGTGCCTGCCGTCGAGCGGGAACGGCTCCTCGGCGTCCTCGGCCTCTACGGCGTACGCCGGGCCCTCGACGCCATCCGTTCGGGGCGCGTCGACCGGGCCGAGGGGCTGAGCAAGCAGCTCACACGCGCCAGTGGACTCGACGCGCTGCACAACGTGATCTTCCGACAGTTCAGCGAACGGGCACCCGTGGTCAAGGCCGCCCAGACCCTCGACGTACTGGAGGCCGCCCTCGACGACGGCGGCGTGCGGCGCGATCCCGCCCTGCTGCAGGACCTCGAGCGGGTTCGGGTCAACAGCCACGCCGTCGTGGAGTTGCGCACGCTCAACGAGGTGTTGTGTTCGCCGCGCCTGGCGATGGGGCCGACGCAGCGGTTCGACGTGGCCCGCGCCTTGGGGTCGGAGGGCCTCGACGCCCGCACTCGCGTCGGCCTGCCACCGACGGCGTCCGAACCGGAGGTGCTCGACGAACTGCGCCAGCAGGCGCGGCGCTGGCAGGCAGTGGCCACGAGCACGGTGAGCCTGCCCGACGAGCAACGCCTGGCGCGCGTCGCCGTGCGTTCGTTGTCGGTGTTGCTCGCGTCCATGGCGCCGACGGCGTCGTAGGTGGAGCGGAGGTCGCCACGTGTCCCGCATCTGTCCCGTCTGCACGCACGAGAGCCCCGACGAGGCCCGCTACTGCTTCAATCCGGCGTGCCTGGCGCCGCTCGATCCCGAGCACGACGGCGCGCCTCCACCACCCTCCCCGCCGCCCGACGATCGGCGGCGCACGCCCCTCTGGGCCTGGGGCGCGGGCGCCACGGTGGCGGCCGCCATCGCCGGCGGTGTGCTCCTCGCCACCGGCGTGCTCGACAGCAGCGCGGCCAAGCCCGCGCCGCCGGCCACGACGGTTGTCGTCACCACGGTCGTCCCCGCCACGACGGCGGCGGCGCCGGCATCGACGGCACCGGTTCGCGGCACGCCCATCGATCCCGCCCTCATCACCGGCGCCCAGGCCAGCAGCACGCTTCCCGACCAGGACGGCTTGACCTACGGCATCGCGAACACCCTCGACGGCCAGATCACGACGGCGTGGAACTCGCAGGGGTCGACACCGGGCAAGGGCGTCCCGCCGGTCGGGCAGAAGCTCGACTACACGCTGGCGTCGCCGCAGCACGTGGTGGGCGTGCGCATCATCAACGGCTTCAACCCCGGGGACAGCGAGCACAAGTTCACCGACAACCACCGCGTCCAGACGGTGGCGATCCGTGGTGGCGGTCAGGAACGACAGGTCGATCTGGCCGACTCCTTCAGCCCACAGTTCGTCGAGGTCGACTTCCCGAACACCGACACGCTCGAACTCGAAGTGCTGTCCGTCTACCCCACCACCAAGTGGCCCGACGTGGGCATCACCGAGGTGCAGGTCTTCGTCACGAGCCCGTGACCGGTTCGGGGTCCGAGCCGAGGTCCGAGCCCGGTGCGGTGGTGGTCACCGGCGGATGACCCGACGACACGATGAGGGTCACGGTGTCGCCTTTCTTGAGCACGGCGTCGGCGGCGGGGAACTGGTCGATGATGGTGCCGCGCTGCTTGTCGCTGTCTTCCGGCTGGATCTCCACCTTGAGGCCGGAGTTCTCGAGGTTGGTCTGCGTCGACACCTGATCGAGGCCGCGCACTTCGATCATCTTCAACTGTTCGCGTCCGCCGTTCACGCCCACGGTGACCTGGCCGTCGGCCGACGGCTTGCCCGCCTCCGGTGACTGCCAGGCCACCAGGTTGCTGGCGTCGTCGGAGCTGGGCTGCCACCCACCGAAGACCATCGTGAGCTGGGCGTCCTCGATCTCCTTCTTGGCGATCTCCCACGGTTTGTTGACCACGTTCGGCACCGTGCGGTCGGTCGAGACCGACAACTTCACGGTGGTGCCCTTGTCGACCTTCTCGCCGGCCGCGGGGATCTGGCCCACCACGACGCCCGGCGGCCCGTCGCGGTACACGTTGAGCACGTCGGCGACGAGGGTCTTGCCCTGCAGCGACTGCTTGGCCGCGTCCTGGCTCAGATCAGTGACGTTCGGGACCGACACCTGGGCGGTGGCGGCGCTGTGGTCGAGCGCACGGTTCACGAGTAGCAGCGTGGTGGGGATGGCGATGGCCAAGGCGGCGAACACGACCGGCAGCACCCAACGCGGCCACGACGCCAGTTGGGTGAACCGGCCGGCGAGCGGCGGCACGGGCGTTCCGTCATCGCCGCGCTTGACATCGATGGCGAACTGCCGCGACTTCTCGATGCCACTCCAGACGCGGCGTCGGGCCCGGGCGTCGACGGCTACTGATGCGCGCTGACCGGGCCGGATGTCGATCTCACGAGGCCGGAACGAGAAGCGGAGCCGCCGGCCCGACTCGGCGCCGGAGAAGGTCAGACGTTCGGTCCGGTTGCCCCGGTTGTCGAGGTTGACGTAGGTGCGGCCGGCGCGCTTGCCCTCGATCTCGACCGGTTCAAGGGCGACGGCGAGGTCTTCGAATGGCGCGATCACGAGGGTGGCGTCGCCGCGTTGCTCGATCCGGTCGTTGACCTCGGAGCGCACGACGATGGCCAGGGCCGTGCGTCCTGCGGCTGTCTTCGGCGAGCGCGGGGGCGTGATGTGGACCTGCACGTCGCACTGGCCGTCGACGTCGAGGTTGAAGCGTTCGGGCTCCATCCGCTGCCACGCCATCGGGATGCCGCGCACGCTGACGGAGCAGCCCTCGACCAACGCGCCGGTGTTGCGCACGGTGACACGGAAGCTGGCCGTCGTGCCCGGTTGCACGTCGATCTCGGATCGATCGACTTTGATGGCGAGCGCCTGGTCGGGCCGGCCGCCGTTGGTCGGCGGCGGTGCGACGGGCACCACGCGCTCGGGTGGACGCGCCGTGAGAGTGGGTTCGGGGACGTCCTCCGGCGGCTGGGATCGCGTGCGACCGCGCCGGAACCACGACGGTGACGCGTCGGGGTCGGGGAGGGGCGGATCGGCGAGCGGCGGCGGCTCGGCGCGCCGTTGCTCCGGCGCGGGCGTCGCCGATGGCGCGTCGCCGGCCGGTGATGCCGACCAGATGAACGCCGAGCACGCCGTGCAGAACTGCGCGCCGTCGGGGTTCTCGGTGCCGCAGGCCTCACACACGATCATCGGCGCGCCTCGTGGTTGCACGCGCCGGTCGCAAACTCGTCATGTCGCTCTACCCTCGACCCATGCCAGATCCAGGGGCGCAGTTCTCCGGCTGGGACGACGGTCAGATGACCCGCGAACAGGTCGCGCAGGCGGCGTATCAAGCGGGCTGGCGCGGCGACGACCTGACGAAGATCGTCGCCATCGCCTATCGGGAGTCGAGCGGTCACTTCGGGGTATACGTCGATCGACCCTCGACGGGTGACTGGTCCTACGGATTGGTCGGGCTCAACGTCGGCAAGCCCGACGCATCAGGCCAGGGCCCCATGTGGAAGTCGTTCTATTCGAAGCTCCCATTCCTCCAGTCGCCCGACGACCTGCGCGATCCGGTGAAGAACCTGATGGCCGCCAAGGCGCTGCACGACCAGAGCGGCTGGCGTCCCTGGGGCCCGTACAAGGGCGTCTCGGAGACGACGGGCACCGACCTGAACGCGGCCCACACCGCCGTCGACAGCGCCGCCAGCCACGGCTTGTTGGGCCAGCCCTTCGACAGTGGCATCCATGCCGCGCCGGCCGACGACAGCCACGCCGGCCATCCCGCGCTCGACGCTTTCCTGCACGCGGCCGAGGCCCAGGTGGGCGATGCGTACCATGCCGGCGCCACGCCGAGCCCGAACGATCCCGATCCCCACGCGTTCGACTGCTCGTCGCTCGTGCAGTGGGCCGCGCACCAGGCCGGCGTGCAGCTCGATCGCACCGCCGAGGCGCAATACCTGCAGCTCAAGGGCATGGGATCGACGATCTCGGTCGAACAGGCACTGCACACACCAGGGGCGTTGCTCTTCCACCTGCCCCACGAGCCGAGTCCGGGGGAGGCGTTCGGCCCCAATGCCCACGTGGCCATCAGCCTCGGGGACGGCCGCACCGTGGAGGCGATCGGCACGAAGTGGGGCGTGCGCGAAGTCGACGTGGCCAGCTTCCACACCGGCGGCTCGGCGTTCTTCACGCGGGCCGCCGTGATCCCCGGCCTGTCCGACGCGACAAGCACTACCAGCCCGTTACCGCCCCTGCCTGGCGTCGACCACCCGTCGCCGCCGCCGCCTCCTCGTGACGACCTGCCGGCCCTCGCCGGCTCGTGGCGTACCCCGGCCGGCGCCGCCCTACCGCACGCCGAGCCGAGCCATCTCCTCGAGGCCGTGCCGCTGCCACCGCTGCCGGGCGTGATCGACCACAGCCACGACACCGGTCACGATGCGGGCCTGACGCCGCTGGCCGCCGACCCGCACCACCAGCCCGACGCCCTGCCGGCGGCCGACGTCCACGCCGTCAGTCTGCCGGGCGCCGCCGGCGCTGACCCGGCGCACGCGGCACCGGCGGTCGACGCCATGCACACCGATCCGCATGCCGGCTTCACGCCACAGGACTGGGCGTCGGGTCACGAACTGCCGGGCGAGATCCACCACTACGACTGGACGAGCGGGCACCCCCTCGCCGGCGAAGTCCATCCCGACCCGCACGACCCGGCCCACGACCCGTTGCACGATCCGTTGCACGACCCACTGCACGACCCGCTGCACCACGACGACGTGACCCACCACTGACCGGTTGCCCTCGCGGGCAACGCGCGTTTCCCGTCGGACGGTCCGCGCATGGTTGTCGTCGGGGTGGTCCGGACGCCAGCGTCGACGCAAGTCATTCGGATCCTCTGGGGGTCGCATGCCCACGTACCTGTCACCGGGCGTTTTCGTCGAAGAGAAGCCAGCCGGCTCGGCGCCGATCGAAGGTGTCGGCACCGCGGTCGCCGCCTTCGTCGGCCTGGCGCTGAAAGGGCCGCTGAACCAGGCGACCCTGGTCTCGAACTGGAAGCAGTTCGTCGACGTCTTCGGCGACTTCACGAGCGACGGCTACCTCGCCCACGCCGTCTACGGCTACTTCCTGAACGGCGGTGGCAACTGCTACGTGGTGCGCATCGGCGCCAACGGGCATCCGGCGCCCGTCGCCGAAGGCGTCATCAACGCGCCCGCCGCCGAGGGGAAGGCCCCCGCCCGCTACGTCGTGCGGGCGCTGGACCCGGGCCGCGACGGCGGCGCCATCAGCGTCGAGGTCGCCGACGCCTCCGACGGCGACGACGATGCCTTCAAGCTCGTCGTGCGGCGGGGCGGCAAGATCGAGGAGCAGCACGACAACCTGTCGGCGTCGGGCAAGGGCAAGCAGAGTGCCACCACCGCCGTGAAGGCGGCGAGCCAGCTCATCGACCTGCAGGAGGCGTCCAACGCGCCGGCGGTGCGGCCGCTCAACGGCACGACCGCACTGGCCGCGCCGACGCCGGCGCCGGCTCGGCTCGAGCCGTCCGACTACGTCGGCGATGTCGCCGACCGGACCGGCTTCGGCGGCCTCGAGACGATCGACGAGATCACCATGGTCTGCGTGCCGGACGTGATGGCGGCCCTCCAGAAGGGTGCCATCGACCTCGAAGGCGTCAAGGCCGTGCAGCTCGCCATGATCGCCCACTGCGAGCTGATGGCCGACCGCATCGCCATCATCGACCCGCCTCCGGACCTGAACCCGCAGGCCATCCTGAAGTGGCGGCAGGACGAGGCCGGCTACGACTCGAGGTACGCCGCCCTGTACTGGCCGTGGGTGAAGGTCTTCGATCCGGCCAGCAACGCCAACGTCTTCGTGCCGCCGAGCGGTCACGTGGCCGGCATCTGGGGTCGCAACGACGACAGCCGCGGCGTCCACAAGGCGCCGGCGAACGAGGTGATGCGGGGTGTCGTCGCGGTCGCCTCCGACCTCACGTCACGGGAGCAGGAGCTGCTCAACCCCGTCGGCATCAACTGCGTGCGGACGTTCGCCGGCCGCGGCATCCGGGTGTGGGGCGCGCGCACGCTCTCCAGCGATCCGGAGTGGCGGTACGTGAACGTGCGGAGGCTCTTCAACTACCTCGAGGAGTCGATCCTGAACGGCACGCAATGGGTCGTGTTCGAGCCGAACGACTACGCCCTCTGGGCCCGGGTCCGGCGCACCATCACGGCCTTCCTGACGAACGAGTGGCGCAAGGGAGCGCTGTTCGGGCTCACGCCCGACGAGGCCTTCTACGTGAAGTGCGACAACGAGACGAACCCGCCCGAGGTCGTCGACGCCGGCCAGCTCGTCTGCGAGATCGGCGTGGCGCCGGTGAAGCCGGCCGAGTTCGTGATCTTCCGGCTGGCGCAGTTCTCGGGCGGCGCCGCCCTGACCGAGTGACAACCAGGAGGTACTAGTCCATGGCTCTGCCCGACCTGAACGGCGCTGTCGGCCACTCGTTCGGTCTCGAGATCGACGGCGTCGTCATCAAGCACATCCAGGAAGTATCCGGCCTCAAGATGGAGCAGGACACCATCGAGATGAAGGCCAACTCCCCCGACGGCAAGTACATCAACAAGAAGCTGCCGGGGCGGCCCAAGGCGGGCGAGATCACGCTGACGCGCGCCCTCACCGGTGACAACAGTTTCGAGAAGTGGGTCAAGTCGGCGCACTTCGGCAAGATGAACGACGCCCGCAAGGGTGGCGCCGTCATCGTGTACGACTACGAAGGCTCGCCCATCAAGCACTACAAGCTCACCAACGCGTGGCCCAAGAGCCTCGAGCTCGGGTCGCTCAAGGCTGGTGACACCAGCGTCGTCACCGAGAAGCTCGTGCTCACCTACGAGGAACTGCAGCCGGAGTGATGCGCCGTAGCTTCGCTCCCGACGTTCTCGAGGACGAGCTCGACACGGGCCGTCCTGAGCCGTACGAGCTCACGACCGAGTTCCGGTTCGTCCTGCCGCGCGGCTTCGTCGACCGGTCCGGCCAGCTGCATCGCGACGGCGTGATGCGGCTCGCCACCGCCCGCGACGAGCTCGTGCCGCTCCTCGACGACCGGGTCCGCGAGAACCCCGCCTACCTGACGGTGGTGCTCCTCGCCCGCGTCGTCACCGGTCTCGGCACGCTCCCCGACGTCAACGCCGGAGTGATCGAAGGCCTCTTCGCCACCGACCTCGCCTTCCTGCAGGACCTCTATCGCCGCATCAATACCGAGGGCCACACCCGCGCCCGAGTGGTGTGCCCGGCGTGCCAACACGAGATGACGGTCGACCTGGCCGGTGGTCGCCTGGGGGAATCGTGACGAACGCGGTCGATCAGCTGTACCACGAGGTCGCGTTCGTCGCCTATCACTTCCACTGGCCGCTCGACGTGATCGTCGACCTCGACCACCTGACCCGCCGCCGATTCGTCGGCGAGATCTCGCGTCTCAACCAGGGGTCGTGACGGGTGGGCCTCTTCCGCCACCACACCACCGCGGGGCCACCGCCGCCTGCACCGCCCGCTTCAACGGCGTGGAAGGAGCTCCCGGTCGTCTCGCGTCTGACCGGCGACCTCGAGCCCACGATCGACACGCGGTTCGATCGTCAGCTGGCGACGTGGCAGTCACCCGCCGTCACGCGGCTGCTCGACCACGGTGTCCGATCCGACGGCCCCAGCGGCACGGTCGTGCGTCCCCCGGTGCGGCCGGCGCGCGCTGTCTTCATGCCCAGCGTGCAGCTGACTGTGGACGTTGACACGCCAGCGCCCGTGTCGCCGCCCACCGTGGACGTCCAAGACCACGTCCCTGCGGGTTCCAGTCGGCAAGGCGGCGCGGAAACAGCGCGTTCTCCCGACGAGAACGAGGGGGTGCCGGCGATCGCCGTCGAAGGCCCTCGTCCGGTTGGTCTCGGACCGCCCCTCACACGGGCCGCCGACCCGCCGCCAACCCTCACCCAGCCCGGTAACCCGTCGCCGCCCCTCACCCGGCCCGCCGACCCGTCGCCGCCCGCGCTCCAACGATCGGCGGTCATGCCGCCCACGGTCGTCGCGCCGCCGTCGGTCACCACCCTCCCGATCGACGGCGGCACGGCGTCCACCATCGGCCGCCCGCCCGAGCCGGCTCCTGCTTCGGCGGTCACGCCCGTCGAGCCCGAGACCGCCACGGACACGGACGCTTGGCCTGACGACATCGTCAACATGCCGCCAACGACCTCGGCGCCGACCCCGGTAGAGCCCGTGACCGTCGAGGCCACCCGACCCGACGAGATCGTCGCCGCCACAGTGCCAACGCCTGCGCCGCCTGCGCCAGGGCCAGCGTCTCGGCCCGCCGGGCTCGGCGCGCCGATCCAACGCACGGCACCGAACGCGCCCCCACCACCGACGCCGCCACCGCCCACGCCGACTCCCACGCCACCGACCGCCGAACCCGCCGATGTGACGCTTTTGCACCCCACACGTGCATTTCCGTCACTTCAACCCCTCGTGGCCGACGCCCCGGCCTCCGCCAACCCCACTGGACCGGCCGATGTGACGGTCTTGCACCCCACAGGTGCATTTCCGTCACTTCGACCCGTGGCGGCGAGCGCCCCGGCCTCCGTCAACCCCGCCGCACCGATCCAACGCATGGCGCCGAACCCGCCGACGCCGATCACCGAACCCGCCGATGTGACGGTTTTGCACCCCACAGGTGCATTTCCGTCACTTCGACCTGGGCTGACCGCCGTTGCCGCCGAAACAGCCGCGGAAACAGCCGCCGCGACGAACGCCCGACCCGAGCCACGCGCACCTTCCAGCGAACCGGCCGATGTGACGGTTTTGCACCCCACAGGTGCATTTCCGTCACTTCGACCCGTGGCGGCGAGCGCCCGCGGTCCGGTGCAACGGCGGGCCGAGCCGGCAGCAACGGCACCGTCCGTCGGGCTGTCGGCCCCGATGCCGGTGATCGCCCGGTTCCCGAGCGGCGCCGGTGCACCGGTGACGGTGGGCGTCCAGCGTGGTACGCCCGCCGTCGCCGCCGCTGCCGCCGAGCCAGCCCGCGCCGCCCCAGCCACCGCCGCCCCTCCCACCGCGACCCCTGTCGCTACCGTCGCCGCCGGCGGGTCGTCCCGGGTCGACTCGACGGCGCCGGTGCCGTGGGTCGACGCCGGCGCGGTCGCCGTGGCCGCGAACGTGGCCCAACGCGAGGTCGACGGCTCGGTGGTGTTCCACACCGCAGGTGCCGACCAACCCGACGAACCCACCGTTGCGGCCACAGAGCTGGCGACGGCCGAACCAACGCCGGTGGCGCCGACGGCGTCGGCTGTTCCCGCACCGACCGCCGACCTCGACGAGCTGGCGCGGCGTCTGTACGGCCGGCTCCGAGTGATGCTCAAGCACGAGCTCCGCCTCGATCGGGAACGAGCCGGCCTCCTCACGGCGTCGAGGCGGTGAGCACGGACCGATGAGTGACGACCCCGGCATCCAGCTCTACTTCCAGGTCGAGATCGACCATCATCGCCTCGGGTTGTTCACGGCGTGCGACGGACTCGGCTGCGAGGTGGTGGTCGAGCAACGCGAGGAAGGCGGCAACAACCTCTTCATCCACCAGCTGCCCGTTCGCGTCAAGTACACGAACATCAAGCTGTCGCGCCCGCTCGACAAGGACTCGGCCAACGTGGCGGCGTGGTTCGGCACGATGGGCGGCACGCTGGAGCGCACGACCGGGCACATCACGGCGTTGAGTGCGGAGCTGAAGCCCATGGCCAGCTGGCACTTGACCGGCGTCATCCCCGTCCGCTGGCAGGGTCCATCGTTCAACGCCGAATCGGCCAAGCTGGCGACCGAGACGCTCGAACTCGCCCATCACGGCTTCAGCTACGAGAAGCAGGGCTGACCGATGGCCGACGTCGCCGCCCAGTACAAGCGGGCCTTCCTCGAACTCCACGAACCGCAGGACAAGGGCCAGAAGATGGGTCCGGTGCTGGACACCATCCACTTCACCTTCAATCCGAAGGAGCTCACGGTCCAGCGCAGCGCCGACTGGAAGACGGCCTCCACCAAGAAGCCGCAGCCGCCCGAGTACAACGGCGCCAAGAGCGGCACGGTGAACGTCGAGATGTTCCTCGACGCGTCCGAGGGCGGCGAGGTCAAGACGACCGTCGACAAGCTGCTGGCGGCCGTGCTCCCCGCCAAGGGCACCGACGACAAGCAGAAGCCCGTGGCGCCGTACGTGGCGCTCGGCTGGGGCAAGGTCACGTACGTCCCGTGCGCCGTCGTGAACTCGGTCAGCGCCCGTTACACCCGCTTCGATGCGAACGGCCAGGCAATCCGCGCCGTCGTCACCGTCGTGCTCCAAGAGGTCCTGCCGACCCTGGTGCGCCAGAATCCGACGTCGGGCGCCATCGGGGCGCAGAGCGCCCATCTCGTGGTCGAGAGCGACAGCCTGGCGTCCATCGCCACGAGCGAGTACGGCGATCCCAACGAGTGGCGCGCCGTCGCCGACGCCAACGGCATCGACGACCCCTTCCGGCTGCGGCCCGGCCAGCGCCTCCTCGTGCCGTCGCCCGGGGAGCTCTGAGCCCGTCAATGGCGGCGCAGGTCACCAACACGTTCGTGATCGAGTTCGACGGGCACGGCTTGCCGCCGGATGTCGACGTTGCCTCCATCGTGGTGGAGGACCAGTTGCACCTGCCGGACTCGTTCACCGTCACGTTCCGCGACGGCGCCCGCTCGGCGCTCGACAAGAGCGGCGCCAAGGTGGGCGCCGCCGTCCGTGTCGCCGTGCTCAACGACTCGGCCCAGAAGCCGGCAACGATCTTCAAGGGCGAGGTCACCGCGCTCGAAGCCGAGATCCACCACGGCACCAGCTACTCGATCGTGCGCGGCTACGACCAGTCGCATCGACTGATGCACGGCAGCGTCACCGAGAGCTACCGCAACGCGACGTACGCCGACATCGCCAAGAAGGTGGCCGAGCGTCACCACCTCAAAGCGGGCCACATCGAAGGGTCGTCCCCGACCCATGTCCACGTCGTACAGGCCAACGAGAGCGACTGGGAGTTCCTCCGGCGGCTGGCGGCGGAGGTCGGCTACGAGCTCACCGTCGTCGACGGCCAACTCGACTTCCATCCTCCGGTGTCGTCATCGGCGGCACCGCCGCCGGGCGACCTCACGACCGAGGATCCCCATCGTCTCCTCGTCGGGTCCAACCTCCTCGAGTTGCGCGCCGTCGTGACCGCGGCCGAACAGGTCGAGGAGGCCGAGGCGCGGGGATGGGATGCGGCAACGAAGAAGGCGATCGTGTCGACGGTCGCCGTCAAGACGGAGACCGTCGCCAACGGGCAGGATCCGGCCCGGCTCGCCAGCCTGTTCCCCGGGCCGCGCCTCGTGACGACGGACGTCCCCCACGCCACCAGCAAGGACGTCGACAACGCGGCCCGAGCGCTCGCCGAGCAGGTGGCGGCGGCGTTCACCGACATCGAGGGCCAGGCGCGGGGCGATCCCTCGCTCCGAGCCGGGACACCGGTGACGATCGGGCTGCTCGGCGCGCCGTTCGACGGCAAGTACGTCCTGACCGGCTCGCGCCATCGGTACGACGCCGAGGAGGGCTACACGACGTCGTTCACGATCAGCGGCCGGCAGGAACGGTCGCTGCTCGGCCTCGTCGCGGGCGACGGTCCGAGCGGTCGCATCTCGGGCGTCGTCCCTGGCGTCGTGGACGACGTCGACGACCCCGATCAACAGGGCCGTGTCCGACTGCGCTTCCCGTGGATGGCCGACCAGTACGTCAGCGACTGGAGCCGCGTCGCCCACGCCGGCGCCGGCGCCGATCGGGGATTCTTCATCCTGCCCGAGGTGGGCGACGAGGTCGTGGTCTCGTTCGACCAGGGCGACGTGCGGCGCCCCTTCGTGCTGGGTGGCCTCTACAACGGCCAGGACAAGGCCAAGACCGGGCCGGCACCGTTCCTCGACGGATCGAGCCACGCCGTCAACAACCGCCTCTTCACCTCCCGCGCCGGTCACCAACTCGTCTTCATCGACGCGTCGGATCACTGCGGCGTCGTCGTCTCGACCGGTGATGGCGGGATCGAGGTCCGGCTCGACCAGGCCCGGTCCACGGTCGAGGTGAGGTCGAGCGGCGACGTCACGGTCACAGCCGACGGCGCCACGAAGATCCGCACCAAGGGGGCCTTCGAGGTCTCGGCCCAGTCCATCAAGCTGGAGGCCCAGGGCGACGCCAGCCTCGAGGGGGCCCAGGTGTCGATCCAGGGCTCGGGGCCGGTGAAGGTCGCCGGCCAGCCGATCCAGCTCAACTGAGGGCGGCGAGGAGCGACGGATGGCTGAGAGCTTGATCGGTGTCGGGCTCGCCTTCCCCATGCGACTCGATCCGTCGGGTTCGATCGCGCTCGTCTCGCGAGAGACGAAGATCGAACAGTCGATCCGCCTGATCCTCGCCACCGCCCACGGCGAGCGGCCGATGCGACCCGACTTCGGAAGTGGCGTCCACAACTACGTCTTCTCGTCCGACGACGCCATCACCGCCGGCCGGCTCGCCTTCGAGGTCCGAGCCGCGCTCGAACGGTGGGAGCCGCGCATCGAGCTGGTCGACGTGTCGGTGGCGCCTGACGACACCCACGGCGACGGATGTCTCGTGATCGACGTGGAGTACGTGGTCCGCGGCACCAACGATCCGCGCAATCTGGTGTTCCCCTTCTACGTGATCCCGTCCGAGGCCCGGTCATGACGCTGCCGGCACCGAACCTCGACGACCGCTCGTTCCAGGATCTCGTCGACGAAGCCAAGCGGATGGTGCAGCGCCGCTGGCCCGAGTGGACGGGCTGGACCGATCACAACGTGTCGGACCCCGGCGTCACGCTCATCGAGACGTTCGCCTACATGGTGGAGCAGCTCATCTTCCGGCTGAACCGCGTCCCCGACAAGAACTACGTCAAGTTCCTGGAGCTCATCGGGATCGAGTTGCGGCCCCCGCACGCAGCCCGGGCCGACGTGACGTTCTGGCTCACCGCCCCGCAGCCGCGAGTGGTGACGCTGGCCGAAGGATGCGAGGTGGCGACCGAGCGGACCGACACCACCGAGGCGGTCGTGTTCCGGACGGACGAAGTGCTCGACATCGTGCCCTGTCAGCGCGTCGCCGCCGCCGTCGGTCGGAGTGGCGCCGATGTCGAGGACCGGACCGACGCCCTCGCCATCGGTCAGGAGGTCGCCCTCTTCTCCGATCAGCCCGCGCCCGGCGACGCGTTCTACGTCGGGTTGTCGAACCCGACGCCGTCGTGTGTCGTCGCCGTGCGCTTCACCGGTGACGTCGAGGGCTACGGCATCAACCCGCTCCATCCCCCGCGGGTCTGGGAGGCATGGACAAGTCAGGGCTGGAAGACGTGCGAGATCGAACGCGACGAGACGGGCGGGTTCAACCGCGCCGGCGACGTCATCGTGCACGTGCCGCGAGGCCACACCGAATCGACCGTCGCCGGTCGGTCCGGGGGTTGGCTGCGCTGCAGCGTGACGGCACCGATGGAGGGACAGGCGGTCTATCGGGCCACGCCGCGGGTACAGGGTCTCGACGCCTTCACGGTCGGGGGGACGGCGACGGCCGTCCACGCCGAGGAGATCCGCAACGAGATCCTCGGTGTGTCGGAGGGCGTGCCCGGCCAGCGGTTCGACCTCGAACACCGCCCGGTCACCTTCGGCTCGGCTCCCGAGGTCATGGATGTCACCACCGAGGTGCGCCATCCCGACGGCACGACCATCGGCGAGACCCAGGAGTGGGTCCGGGTCGACTCGTTCGCCACCACCGCGGCCGGCGACCAGTGTTTCCGTATCGACCCGACGGGCGGACGGGTGGAGTTCGCGCCGGCGGTGCGCAATCGCGATGGCTCCGTCGACCAACGGGGCGCGGTTCCGCCCCTCGGAGCTGTGCTCCGCATCCCGTGCTACCGGTACGGGGGCGGTCGGAGCGGCAACGTCTCGGCCCGCACGCTCGTGGTGCTGAAGTCGTCGGTGCCGTCGGTGGCGCGCTGCGAGAACCGGCGGCCCGCCGAAGGCGGCGTCGACGGGGAGAGCCTCGACGCCGCCAAGCAGCGAGCCCCGCTGGCCTTCCGCACCCGCGACCGGGCGGTCACCGCCGAGGACTTCGTGTACCTGACGTTGGAGGCGGCGCGTGACATCGCCCGGGCCCACTGCCAATCGCGGCCCGGCGAACTCGGTCTCGTGCGGGTGCTGGTGGTGCCGCACGTGCCCGACGACCCGAGCCTCCCCGGCGGCTTCGAGCTCGACCACCTGCGTCCGAAGGACGCCACGCTCGACGCCGTCCGCGCCCATCTGGATGGCCGCCGTCTCGTGGGCACGCGCGTCGTGGTCGAACCGCCCCGCTACCAGGGCGTCACCGTGGTGGCGCGCGTGCGCGCCGGTCGCCAGGCCCACGTCCTCGATGTCGAGCGGCGCGCCATCCAGTGCGTCTACAGCTACCTCCACCCGGTCATCGGCGGCTCGGCCGGAACCGGGTGGCCATTCGGACGTCCGCTGGCCGCGGGCGAGATCCACGCCGCCCTCAACCGCGTGGGCGGCGTCGATCTGATCGAGGACGTGCTGCTGTTCGCGGTGGACGTCGCCACCGGTCAGCGCACGGCCCAGCCACTGCCACGGGTCGAGCTGCCGGTCGACGGGCTGTTCTTCTCGGTGGGGCATCAAGTCCGAGTGGAGCCGGCGCGGTGAGGCTCGCCTTCGCCCGCAACGGCGACACCGGCACGTTCCTCGACTCGGGCGCCGTCGCCCTCGGCTCGCTGCTGCCCTCCGTGTACCAGGAGTACGACGAGAACGCGCTGCGGTTCACGTCCGCCCTCGATGCCGTGCTGGCACCGGTCTGGCTGGCCGTCGACTGCTACGACGCCTACTTGAGCCCGGCCACCACGCCCGAGGACGTGGCGGCGTGGCTGGCGACATGGGTCGGGATCGAGGTCGACGACAACTGGCGCCCCGAGCAGCTCCGCCGGCTGCTGGCCGAGGCGTTCGAGCTGGCGCGCTGGCGCGGCACGGCCAGGGGCATCTCCGCGCTGGTCGAGGCCTACACGGGGCTCCGGCCGGTGGTAGAGGACACGGGCAGCGTCACCGTCTCGGCCGACCCCGGCAGTGGGTACGCCGGGAGCGACGTGCCCACCGTCGTCGTGCGGATGCCGGGCGCCGCCCTCGATGCCGTCGAGCTCGACCGCCTCACTGCGCTCGTGCGCGGCGCCGTCCCGGCCCACGTGACCGTCCGGGTCGAGCGGGTGTGAGGGGCCCGATCCGCCCCGCTTCCGCGTCGATGTGACGCTCTTGCACAACAGTTGTAGAAAACCGTCACGTCGGCGGTGGATTGACGGGTGTCAGGCCTCGTCGGTGAGCTCGTCGTCGGCTTCCTCGCGCTGCACCCAGAGGCCCTGCGCCGTCTCGTCGAGCTCGTCCTCGGCCGCTGCCGCTTCGCGCTGCACCGGCTGACCCGCCATCACGCGGTCAGCGGCGGCCTCGGCGGCGCGCTCGAACCGGTCGCCCGGGTCGCTGACCTTGACGCCGGAACCGGTGTCGGTGCCGTCGACGGGGCCGGAGCGCTGTTGCACGACGTGCGTGAGCTCGTGGGCGAGCGTCCGCTGGCCACTCGACGACTCGGGGTTGTAGTGGCCGTCGGAGAACACGACGTCGTTGCCGAGCGTGTAGGCGTGGGCGCCCAGCCGCTGGGCCGACGCCGTCGCTTCGGCGCCCGTGTGCACGCGAACCGCGTCGAAGCTCTCCCCGAACGCCGTCTCCATGCGGGCCCGCGTCGACTTCTCGAGCGGTTGGCCGCCCTTCGACAGGAGCCGCTCGATGGCGGCACCCTCCCCGCCGTCTTCCAGTAGTTGGGCGACGCCGGCATTGCCGGCCTGGCGCTGCAGCTCGAGCAGCCTGCGCTCCGGCGCGCCCGCGTCGGACGGAGCCGGCCCCGGTCCGTCCGTCTCCAGCGCCTGATGGCGGGCGGGTAGGTGGGCGTCGTCGAACGTGTCCATCGGTGCTCCTCACACGATCGTGAAGTAGGGGCCGAACTCTGCTTCCACGCACAGCCGGCCCAGCTTGCGGTACTCCCGGGCCGTCGCCCGGATCAGGTCGACCATGCTGATCAACCGGTCGTCGGCGGCGGCCAGGAAGGCGGCGGCCACGGCGATGTTCCGGATGTTGCCACCGGGGAGGTCGAAGGCCCGCGCCAAGAAGTCGAGATCGACGTCTTCATCAATCAGGAGGTGACGCGGCAGGTGACGATCCCACAGCAGGCGACGGCTGGGCTCGTCGGGCGTCGGGAAGTCGACAAGGGCGTCGAGGCGGCGCAGGAAGGCGTCGTCGAGATTCGCCCGGAGGTTGGTGGTGAGGACGGCGATCCCGTCGAACCGCTCCATCCGCTGCAGTAAATAGGCCACCTCCACGTTGGCGTAGCGGTCGCGCGCGTCATGCACCTCGCTGCGCTTGCCGAAGATGGCGTCGGCCTCGTCGAACAGCAGCACGCCGTTCACGCGGTCCGCCTCGCGGAAGATGCGGTCGAGGTTCTTCTCCGTCTCGCCGATGTACTTGTCGACCACCGTTGCGAGGTCGATCACGTACAGATCGAGTCCGAGGGCGCCCGCCACTACCTCGGCCGACAACGTCTTGCCGGTGCCGGAGTCACCGGCGAACAGGGCGGTGACGCCTCGACCCTTGCCGGCGGCGCGGCGCATGCCCCACTCCCCCAGCACGCGGCTCCGGTAGCGGACGCGAGCCACGATGTCGCGTAGCTGCCGCACGATGGCATCGGGCAGGACGAGGTCGTCGAAGCCGGCGGCGGGTGAGATCCGCAGGGCCAGGCGCTCGAGCCCGCTGGCGTTCTGGGCCCGGGCCCCGGCCGCCAGGTGCAGGAGCGTCACCGGCTCGCCCATGGCCGTGGCGTGCAGCTCGGCGGCGGCGCGTGCTCGCTCGGCCTGCTCGGGCGTCAGGCGGAACGGCAGCCCGGCGGCGAAGTCACCCGGGATGTCAGGCGGATGCAGGAGGAGCGGCGTCTGGCGCGACCAGGCCGGGTCCCACGCCCGTGAACCGATGAGCACGGTCGCCACGTCGGCCTCGGCGAAGGCGCGCACGGCCCACAGGTCCCGCTCGGCCAGGGCCTCGACGGGTCCGGCCACGAGCACGGCCCCCTCGAGCCGGGCCGCCCGGGTCGCGGCTTGGGCGACGGCCGCCACGTCGGCCGCCACCGGCAGTCGCTCGACGTCGAGGACGAGCGCCGCCGATCCCGCCGCCAGCACGCCACCGGCGACGAACGACAGCGTCGCCGCGCCGAGGCGGTCGTGGACGTATACGAGCCGGCACCCGAACCGCAGCGCCCGGGCCAGGTCCTCGCCGTCGATCTCGGACACCGGCACGGCCGGGGTTCGCAGCGGCTCGAC
>DASXAI010000062.1:0-6438 GCA_036406775.1 Acidimicrobiales bacterium | reverse complement strand
CCGACGGCCACGGTGGCGTGGTCGACCAGCGCGCCGATGCCAGCGCGCGCCGCCTCTACCGACGGCCAGAACATGGCCCGGTAGTCGAGGTCGGCGACGGTATGGTGCCGCCGGCCCCGGGCGTCGAGCATCGCCATCGTCGTCGCCCGGCTCGGTTCGGCTGACACTGCCGTGCCCGTCACCCAGAAGATCGGCACGGACTGCACGACGTCGAGGTCGATCTCGTCGAGGGTGATGGTGAAGTCGGGCGCCGTCGGTTCGCGGTAGAAGAGGATCGGTGGGTCCTCCGGCGGGTGCAGCACGGCGAAGGCGAGGGGCGTGCGCAGCGTGGGGTGGGTGCCGACGAACCGCGTGTCGACACCGAACGAGGTGAGCTTGGCCCGCACGTAGTCACCGAACGGGTCGGCCCCGACCTTGGTGAAGACAGCGGCGGCGTGCCCCAACCGCGCCGCCGCCACCGCCACGTTGGTGGGACTCCCACCGATCGACTTCACGAAGTGCGTGACCTCGTTCCAGTCGAGGCCGATCTCTTCGGCGTAGAGGTCGACGCTGATGCGCCCGACCGTGAGCAGCTCCAGTGGGCGCGAAGGGGCGGACGCGGTGACCGCCTCCGTCAAGCGCCGCCGCCTCGCACTCCGACGACTTCCTCCAACTCGTGGGTGAGCTCCTCGAGCTCGGCGCCGCCCGCCATCAGGCGGGTCAGCTGCTCGCGGGTGATCTCGTCCTTGGCGTAGTTGCCGAGGCTGCGGCCGCGGTTCAGGATCAGGAACCGGTCGCCTACCGGATAGGCGTGGAGCGGGTTGTGGGTGATGAAGATCACACCGAGGCCGCGGTCGCGCGCCGCGACGATGTAGCGCAGGACGTAGCCCGACTGCTTCACGCCGAGGGCCGACGTCGGTTCGTCGAGGATGAGAGCCTTGGCGCCGAAGTACACCGCCCGAGAGATCGCCACCGACTGGCGCTCGCCGCCCGACAGCGTGCCGACGGGCTGCTCGGGGTCACGGACGTCGATGCCCATCTTGGCGATCTCGGCGACGGCGATCTCCTTGGCCTTGGCCACGTCGAAGCGCTCGAACGGGCCCCATCCCTTCGTGGGCTCCGACCCGAGGAAGAAGTTGCGCCAGATCGACATCAGCGGCGCCATGGCCAGGTCCTGGTACACGGTGGCGATCCCGGCCGCCTTGGCGTCGCGTGGCGACGAGAAGTGAACCTCCTTGCCCTCTACGAGGAACTGACCCTCGTCGTGCTTGTGGACGCCCGCCAGGATCTTGATCAGCGTGGACTTGCCGGCGCCGTTGTCGCCGAGCACGCACGTGACGGCGGCCGAGTCGACGTGGGTCGTGATGTCCTTCAGCGCGATGATGTTGCCGAAGTACTTCCCGACGCCGCGCAGTTCGATGAGCGGTGGTGCGGTGTCGTTCATCGTCAGTCCCTCGTGTCCACGGGTTCGGTCGATTTCGGTCGGGACGCCGTGCGCGCCCAGCGACGGATGGCCTCGTTCGAGAACGCCGCCACCAGGAGGATGACGCCGAGGAACAGGAAGTAGAGGTTGTTGTCCCAGCCCGCGAGCGGAATTCCCTGCGACGTCATGCCGAGGATGAGGCAGCCGAGGGCGGCACCGATCGCCGACCCGAACCCGCCGGTGAGCAGGCAACCCCCCAGCACGGCGGCGATGATGAAGTAGAACTCGTTGCCGACGCCCTCGATGACGTTCGACCGGCCGGTCTGCATCAGCACGACCATGCCGTGAAGCCAGCCACAGGCCGCCACGGCCATGAACAGGCCGACCTTGGTGGCATTGGCCGGCACGCCGGTGGCCCGGGCGCCTTCCTTGTTCCCGCCGACCGCGAAGATCCAGTTTCCGATCCGATGGCGCAGCAGGATCCAGGCCGCGATGGCGGTGATGATGATGAACCAGAGGATGTCGACTTTGAACTGGGCCCCGTCGATCGTGAACAGCACGCCCGAGAAGACCTTGTGGGCGGCCTCATAACCACCGACCTGGTCCACGCCGGTGACGTTGGTCTGGCTCGTGACCCGCTGCGTGAGCCACAGGTTGAATCCTCGGAGCACGAAGAACGTGCCGAGGGTGATGATGAAGCTCGGCAGACCCGACTTGACCACCATGTAGCCGTTGAGGAAGCCGATGGCGAGGCAGATCAGCAGGGACAGGAACATCGCCAGCCACAGGTTGAACCCGCTGTGCACGCTGAACAAGGCGGCAAACATGCCCGACGTGCCGATCATCACGCCCGACGACAGGTCGAACTCGCCGCCGATCATCAACATGCCGATGGCGACGGCGCTCAGCCCGTAGAGCGCCGAGGCGTCGAGGTAGGTGGCGGTGCCGCCCCAGCTGAGCCACACCTCACGGGCCTGAGTGGCGAACAGGATCCAGACCACGATGGCGCCGGCGAGGGCGCCGAATTCCGGCCGGATCATCAGCCGCTTCCACAGCGGCATGCCCGTAATTCGTTCGTCGACCTTCACCGCCGGGATGGCGGCGGTCGTCGTCACGGTGCTGCTCCCGACATCTGACCCCCTGAATGAGGTGGTGGCTCGGCGGGGCGGGGCCGCCGCGACGACCCCGCCCCCTCAGTAGGTGTGGCTAACGGGTTCCCGCCGCCGACAGGCTCTTCACCTGGGCCGCGTTGTCCTTGGTGACGAAGCCAGGGCCGGTGAGCACCGGCAGGCCGCCGCCCACAGTGTTGAGGTTGGTGACGAAGAGGTTCATTGCGATGACGGCCAAGTAGCCCTGCAGGTACTGTTGCTGGTCGACGGCGAACAGCATGTCACCGGCCGTGATGGCATTGAGCACGTCAGGGCTGAGGTCGAAGGTCGCCAGTTTGATCTTGCCGTTCTGGCCGAGGTCCTTCAGCGCGGCGAGCGCCGGGCTGGCACCCGTCGGGCCGAGGGCGAGGACGGAGTCGATCGACGAGTCCGACTGCAGCTTCGACTTGATGGTGTTCTGGGCGCCGGCGGCGTCCTTCAGGTCGACCTGCAGCACTTCGAGCTTGCCACCCGCCTTCTCGATCGACTGCTTGGCGCCGTTGCACCGGGCGTCGAGGCCGGCGTTGCCGACCTCTTGGTTGACGCAGACGACGTGCTTGGCGCCGGCGTCAGCCAGCTTCTGGCCCGCGCCCTGACCGGCGATCGTCTCGTCCTGACCGATGTGGGTGATGGCGCCGACGTCCTTGTAGTGGTCTGACCCGGAGTTGATCGTGATGATCGGGATGTTGGCCGCCTTGGCTTTGGCCAACGAGGCCTTCAAGGCGTCGTAGTCGGGCAGCGACACGATCAGACCTTGTGGCTTCTTGGCGACGGCGGCGTCGATGAGCTGGCTCATCTTCACCATGTCGAAGGTGTCCGGCGCGCTGTAGTTCACGTTGGCCCCGACGTCTTTGGCCGCCTTCTCGAGGCCGTTCTTCACGACCGACCAGAACGGGTCCGAGGCCTGGCCGTGGGTGACGACCTCGATGTTGACGGGGCCACCCTGAGTCAGGTTGACGGTGGTGGCGGCGCCACCTCCGGCGCTGGTGGTCGCCGCGCCGCTACCGCCTCCGGCGGTCGTCGAGCTCGACGAGCTCTTGTTGTCGCCGCCGCACGCCGCCACGAGCAAGGCGCCCGCGGCGATGACGACTGCGGCTCGAAGTTTTCTCATGTGCTGGTTCCCCCTTGGGTTGGTGGATGGTGGGGCTGGACGCCTCGGGCCCGCTTCACGCGACCGACAGTCGCGTCAGGAGCGGGCGCAGAAACTCGATGCTGGTCCGCACATCTGTCATCGGTCCCGTTCCCTCCGGCGGGACGTCGGTCGTGATGGCCATGTCCTGTTCCAGGACGTACCAACCGTGATAGCCGCTGTACTCGAGCGCGGTGACGACCTGCTCGATCGGTACATCGCCCTGACCGAGCGGCCGGAACAATCCCTGCTGGACAGCGGGAACGAGGTCGATCTCGCCCGACTGCAACCGGGCCGCCACATCGAGGTCGACGTCCTTGAGATGGACGTGCCCGACGCGGCCGGCGGCCGTCCGGGCGAAGTCCAACGGATCGGTGCCGCCGAGTGTGAGGTGGCCCGTGTCGAGGCACCAGCGCACGTCGGACTCGGCGAACACGCGCTGCACGTCATCGCGGGTCTCGACGAGCGTGCCGAGGTGCGGGTGCAGCACGTGTTGCAGTCTCTCATCGCCGGCGACCTCGTCGAGACGTCGGAGCGTCTCGTAGAGCTGACGCCACTCCTCCGCTTCGAGGGCACGGCGCGGCGACCACGCTTCGTCGACGATCGCCGCTGACACGAACGCCTCGGCGCCGGCGGCCCGCAGGAGCTGGGCCGCTCTCCGGGCGGTGACCAGCGTCTCCTCCACCTGATCAGGGTCGTGCATGACGAGTGGCACAAAGGCGGCCACGAGGCGCAGACCGTACGAGTCGAGCGCGGCGCGGAGCTCCTCGGCCTCCCCGGGCAAGAACCCGGGCGGGCCCAGCTCGGTGGCCGTGATGCCCAGCGCCGCCATCTCGCGCAGCACGCGCCGGGCCGGGAGCATCTGACCCCAGTTGGGCACCTCGCAGATACCCCATGAGATCGGCGCACCGGCCACCCGGTCCGAGCGGTCCATCTCGACGTAGGTCCTCCCCTGGAGCGCTCCAACACGGCCCGAGCTACTAGAGCGCTCCAATGTATTTGGGTGGTATCTTCCCCGTCGCCGTTGACCATGTCAAGGAGCGGCACGTGGGGCATCCGACGATGGAGGACGTCGCCCGGAAGGCGGGGGTTTCGCGCGCCCTCGTCTCCCTCGTGCTGAACGACAGTCCCAATGTCAGCGATCACCGACGCCGGTTGGTGCTCGACGCGGCCGCGGAACTCGGCTACCGGCGCAACGCCGCCGCACGCCATCTCGCCAGCCGCCGAACCGGTTCCATCGGTGTGCTCCTGAACGATCTCCACAACCCCTTCTTCGCCGACATCTACGACGGCATCGCCGCCGCCACCGAGAAACACGGGTACCGGCCGTTGCTGACAGCCGGTGCGAGGCGGCCAGCGAGCGAGCAGCACGCCATCGACGTCATGCTCGAGCACCGCGTCGACGGCATGATCCTCGTCAGCCCCCGGCTGAGTGCGGCGAGCATCGCGACCGCGAGCGAGATCGTTCCGATCGTCGTCATCGGCCGCGTCGTGCGCAGCGACCGCATCGACTCAGTGGAGAACGACGAGCGCCACGGGGCCCTGCTCGTCGTGGCCCACCTCGCGGAGCTCGGTCACCGCACGATCGTCCACATCCACGGCGGCAACGGCGCCGGAGCGCGGGCCCGCTGGCGCGGCTATGAGCACGCCATGGCCCAGTTCCGGCTCAAGCCCGACGTCGTGGCCGGCGACTTCACCGAGCTGGCGGGCGTGGAAGCGGCCCGCCGGCTGCTGCGACGCAGGAAGCTCCCGAGCGCGGTGTTCGCCGCCAACGATCTCGTGGCCGCCGGTGCGCTCGACACGTTCGAGGACGCCGGCTTGCGCGTGCCCGACGATCTCTCGGTGGTCGGCTACGACAACACGTTCCTCGCGCGCATGCATCATGTGGCGCTCACCACCGTCGACCAGTCGACCGAGGAGATGGGGCGTACTGCCGTCGACTTGCTCCACCAGCGAGTCGAGAACGGTCGCACCACACCGGTCATCCACTTCGTCACGCCCGAGCTCGTGACCCGACGTACGTCCGGGCCCCGGCCGTGATGCTGCGGGCGATAACGCTGCTCGTCGTGGCCGTCGCCGGAGTGGCCGGGGCCGGCTGGTCGGCCGAGGGGGCTGCGCCCCATCCCGAACGGGCCGTCGTCGCCGTAGAGACGTCGGGGTGTCACGCCGTCAGCGACCGCGCCACGGGTTGGGTCGGTCCGGGTGGCCTCGTCGTCACAGTGGCCCACGCCGTGCGAGGCAGCACGGCCGTGATCGCCGGCGGCGTAGCCGCGCGCGTCGTCGGCCTCGACCTCCGGTCCGACGTCGCCGTGCTCGCCGTGTCCGACAGCGCCCACGTCGTCGGCTTGACGGTGAAGCCGGGCGAGACACGGCGTGGCGCGGCGTGGGTGGCCCATCTTGACGACGGCCGGGCTCGGACGGCGGCGACGTCGACGAGCAACAGCCTCGTCATCACGATCGACGAGCCGGCCGACGACACGACGTACACGCGGCGCGGACTGTCGATGACGTTCGGGGCCAAGCGGGGTGATTCGGGCGCACCCGTCGTCGACCGCGCCGGCACCGTCGTGGGGATGGTGTTCGCGACCGCCCGCGCCGACGCCCACCTGTCGTACGCGGTGAGCGCGGCCGAGATCGCCGGTGTCGTCTCCGGCCTCACCCCCCGCTCGCCGAGCGTTCCGACCGGCCGCTGCGCCTGACCGAGTCGGATGCGGCGCCAACACGTCGCAGACCCCGGAACGGGCGCACGACGAGTTGGC
>DASXAI010000061.1:0-2450 GCA_036406775.1 Acidimicrobiales bacterium | reverse complement strand
TGTCAGGGTTCAGCTCGGGATAGGCGTACTGGCTGAGGGGCTCGCCCACGGGCTGGGCGGTGCCGTCACCGCGGGGCCAGCCCTGCGGCTGCCCTTCGACGAGAATCTTCACGCGCTGTACGTTCTCGAGCCCGGTGGCCGTGAAGACCACCTGGGCGACGGCGTTGATCTGCGCCGGTCCACTCGCCTGGAAGAACGCCTGGTTGAGGTTGACGACGAGCGTGCCGTCGGGCTGCGGCACCGGCGTATCGACCATCTTCGTGTCCGGCGGGACGGCGGTGCGCCACTTGTTCGTCTGCTGCTCCGTGGCCGTCAGACCGTTGAAGAGCTCCGTCAGCACCGCGCTGGGCGTCGAGACCACGTCCCGGCCGGCGGGCTGCAGCCGGTCCTCGCCGTTGGGCCCCTGCGACAGGAAGTAGACCTTGGGCGCGTTGGGCGTGGCCGCGACCTGCTCGGGCGCCTTGGTGTCGGCCAGTTGCAGCCGCTCGTCGGCGGCGATGTCGCGGGGCCGCCCGTCCGACGGGATGCCGCACGCCGACAGGAACGCGACGACGGCGCCCACGACTGCCAACAACTTCCATCGGTGGCGCATCACAACTCCTCCGCCGGGAGCTCGATGATGAAGCGGGCACCCGACTCGCCGTCGACGCGGTCCTCCACCCAGACCCGGCCGCCGTGCAGTCGCACGTGCTCGTCGACGAGCGCCAGGCCGAGGCCGGCACCTTCCATCGACCCGCGCCGCCCGGCGCCGCCGCCACGGGAGAAGCGCTCGAACACGAACGGCCGCTCCTCGCGCGGGACGCCCGGGCCGTGGTCGGACACCGAGATCCAGACGTGGGCGACCGGGTCCGGGTCGCCCGGCGGTTCGCTCACTTCGACCTCGACGCCGAACGTCGGATCGTCGTCGGCCACGGTGGCGGGGGCGCCGTGGATGCGGGCGTTGTCGATCAAGTTGGCGATGACGCGGGCCAGACGCCGCTTGTCCGCCTTGATGAGGAGCGACTCCGCCTTCTCGCTGACCTTGACCGGCGCGTCGCGCACCGACGACACGCTGACGGCTTGGCGCACGAACTCGGCCACGAGCAGGTCCTCGCGCACGAGCCGGACGGCGCCGGCGTCGAAGCGCGAGATCTCGAGCAGGTCCTCGACCAGGTTCTGGAAGCGGGCCACGTCGGCCACGAGCAGGTCGAGGGCGGTGGCGGCCCGCTCGGGCATGTCGTCGCGACGGGCCTGCAGCACCTCGATCGACGCCGACAGCGTCATGAGCGGCGACCGCAGCTCGTGGCTCACATCCGACGCGAACCGGGCGTCGCGCTCGACCCGCAGCTGGAGGGCGGCCGCCATGTCGTTGAACGCCGTCGACAGCTCGCGCAGATCCTTGTCGTCGGTGGACTCCAGACGCGTGTCGAGCCGGCCGCCGGCGATGGCCTTGGCGGCGAGGGCGGCGTCAGCGAGCGGCCGCACCGCCCGGCGCGAGGCCCAGATGCCCAGCATGACGCCGAGGGACGTCGTGAGGACGGTGGCGCCGATGAGCGAGACGCCCACGCTGTTGAGCGTGTTCTCGAGCTCGTCGAGCGACACGATCTCGAAGTAGGACGCCCCGACCGTCGTCAGCGGCACGCCGACGGTGAGGGCCGGCTTGCCGTGCACGGTGCTGATCATCCGGGCCGGTGTCTGGTCGCGCATGACGCGCGACTTGAGGGAGTCGGGCAGGGCGGCCTCGCCGTACTCGGCGGTGAGCGACGTCCATGCGCCCCGGAAGTACAGCGCCGGTCGGGACGTGCTCGGCAGCTGCAGGCCGGTGAGGATGCCCTGCACCGAGGTGGGGTCGGACTCGAGTTCGTTCTGCACGATGCGGGCGTTCTGGTAGGTCTGGCGTGAGATCGAGGAGTCGCGCTGGCGGACGAGGGTCGACCGGGTGAGGCCGTACGTGGTGCCGGCGAGGAGCAGCGACAGGGCGAAGGCGCCGAGCGTGAAGGTCAGCGTGATCCGTGACCGCAGGCCCAGCCGCCGAGGCCGGAACCGGGCCAGGAACGAGCTCATCGCCGACGGGCCACTCAGGCCTGGAGGCGGTACCCGAGCCCCCGCACCGTGACGACGTGGCGCGGGTTGGCCGGGTCGACCTCCACCTTGGTGCGCAGCCGGCGGACGTGCACGTCGACCAGACGGCCGTCGCCGAAGTAGCCGTACCCCCACACTCGATCGAGCAGCATCTCCCGGCTGAACACCCGGCCGGGGTTCGATGCCAGTTCGCACAGCAGCCGGAACTCGGTCTTGGTGAGGTGGAGCTCGCGGCCGGCCAGGAGGACCTTGCCCTCGTCGGGGATGATCTCGAGGTCCCCGAACGTCAACTTGGCATGCCCGGGCGTCGCCGGCCGGGCCCGGCGCAGCAGGGCCCGGATCCGCGCCGAGAGCTCCTTCGGTGCGAACGGCTTGGTGAGGTAGTCGTC
>DASXAI010000060.1:0-17055 GCA_036406775.1 Acidimicrobiales bacterium | reverse complement strand
CCGCTGTCGGCTGACCTCGCCGCCGTGATCCTGCGGCCCGACGAACGCCACGTCGACGCCCATCTCGCCTTCGCCCTCAAGGAGGCGGTCTACAAGGCGTGGAGTTCCCTCGGCGGGGACGTGCTCGAGCACCACGAGGTGGCCTTGACGCTTCGAGGCTCACACCTGATGGCCACCGTCGACGGCGCCGGCCGCCGGTTCCGTGGTCGGTTCACCACCGTCTGCGGCCACATTGTCGCCCTTGTCGTCGTGCGCCAGGAGGCGGGGGCGTGGAACTGACAGAGATGCGGGCGCCCGGGGTGACGGCGCGCCGCCACCTCCTGCGCTTCGGGCCCGCCACCGATCACGAACGGCGGCTCTTCTGCCTGCCGTACGCGGGCGGAACACCCGGTGCCTACCGAGCCTGGTCCAAGCGGCTCCCCACCGACGTCGACGTGACGGCGGTGACGCTTCCGGGCCGGACCCCCGGATCCGGTGAACCGTTGCTCGGCTCCGTCGGCGAGATCGTCGCCGTCCTGCGGGCGGAGGTCGAGGCCGCCGCCGATCTTCCGTACGCGCTCTTCGGTCACAGCATGGGCGCCCTGGTCGCCTTCGAGCTGGCCGTGGCCCTCGAAGCGTCGGAGGGCCGCGGGCCCGACTGCCTGTTCGTGTCCGGCCGGCGGGCGCCCGACGAGCCCCACACCGCCTCGTTCATCCACGACCTTCCCGACGAGGAGTTCCTCGACGCCCTCGACCGCAGCTACGGGGGCGTGCCCGACGCCATCCGCCACGAGCCCGAGTTGCTCGCCCTCCTCCTGCCCGCCCTGCGCGCTGATGTGCGGACGTTCGAGACCTACACCCGGCTGTCGGATACCCGCGTGCGCTGCCCCGTGCACGTCTCCGGAGGCGCCGACGACACCCGTCCCCGCCCGGACGAACTGCGCGGCTGGCAGCGCGTCGCCGAACAGGACATCAGCGTCCGACTCTTCCCGGGCGGACACTTCTACCTGACCACCGAAACCGAGGCCGTCACGACTGACATCGCGACGCGTTGGGCTCGAGACAGGACGGAGCGCGGCGCGGGATGACCACCGACGGGACTGCTGACCGCGAACTTGTCGCGGTCGTCGGCATCGGTTGCCGCCTGCCCGGCGGCGCCGACTGCCCCGACACGTTGTGGCGCCTGCTGCTCGAGGAGTTCGACGCCATCGGCCCTATCCCAGCCGAGCGCTTCGACGTCGACGCCCTCTTCGATCCGCGGGCCGGGACTCCAGGCCACATCGCGACACGGTGGACCGGGGCGCTGTCCGACCTCGACCGGTTCGACGCGTCGTTCTTCGAGATCGCGCCGCGCGAGGCGGAGCGGCTCGACCCTCAGCAGCGGCTGCTGCTGGAGACGGCGTGGGAGGCGCTCGAGGACGCCGGCCTACCTCGTGAGCGCGTCGCCGGCACCAACGCCGGCGTCTTCGTCGGCATGTGGCTCAACGAGTTCGAAGCCCGGGCGTTCGCCGACCCGGGCGCCATCGACCTCTACATGACGACGGGCAGCGGGCGCTACGCCGCCTCCGGCCGCCTGTCGTTCTTCCTCGATCTGCACGGGCCGAGCGTCACGATCGACACGGCGTGCTCGTCGTCGCTCGTCGCCGTCCACCTCGCGTGCCAGAGCCTGCGCAGCGGCGAGTGCGACCTGGCGCTGGCCGGCGGCGCCAACGTCATCCTCGAGCCGTCGATCACGGTGGCCTACTCGCAGTCGGGCATGCTGGCCGCCGACGGGCGCTGCAAGTTCGGAGATGCTGCTGCCGACGGCTATGTCCGTAGCGACGGTGCCGCCGTCGTGGTGCTGAAACGGCTGTCGTCGGCCCTCGCCGACGGCGACGCCATCCACGGCGTCGTGCTCGGCAGCGCTGTAACCAACGACGGCCGCAGCAGCGGCTTCCTGGCCACCCCGGGACAGGCGGGCCAGGAGGAGATGCTGCGACGCGCCTACGCCTCCGCTGGTGTCGACCCTCGCACGGTCCAGTACGTCGAGGCGCACGGCACGGGCACCGCCGCCGGCGACCCGGTCGAGCTGGGCGCCCTCGGGGCCGTCATCGGCGCCGGCCGGCGACCCGGCGAGCCGTGTCTGGTGGGGTCGCTGAAGTCCAACGTCGGCCACACCGAAGGCGCCGCCGGGGTGGCCGGGCTCGTCAAAGCCGTCCTCGCCCTGGAGCACGGCGTCATCCCGGCGTCGCTGCACGTGCACCAACCGAACCCGGCCGTGCCCTGGACCGAGCTCGGCCTCGAGGTGTGCGCCCAGCGACGGCCGTGGCCCGACACGCCCGGCCGCGCTCGTGCCGGGGTCAGCTCCTTCGGCATCGCCGGTACCAACGCCCACGTCGTGCTGGAAGCACCTCCAAGCCGTGACCGGCACCGCACCGAACCTCGTGGCGCCCTCTTGCTGCCGGTGTCGGCCCAGAGCCCGAACGCCCTCGTCGAGCTGGCCGCCGGCTACGAGGCGCTGCTCAGCCGCACCCCCGCGGCCGGCGATGTGTGCGCCGCTGCCGCCCGCGGCCGGACCCATCACCGTCATCGCCTCGCCGTCGTCGGCGGCGACGGCTCCGAGCTGGCGGCCGGGCTCCGGGCGCGCGCCGCTCAACCGGACGACCGGCCCGCACCCAAGCGCCCGAGCGTCACCTTCGTGTTCCCCGGGCAGGGATCGCAGTGGGTCGGCATGGGCCGTGAGCTGCAGGCGACCGAGCCGGCGTTCCGCGATGCGTTGCGGCGTTGCGACGCCGCCATCGCCTCCGAAGCCGGCTGGTCGGTGCTCGCCGTGCTCGAAGGGGCCGAGACGGCTCGTCCCTTCGACGACATCGACGTCGTCCAGCCGACGCTGTTCGCCATGCAGGTGGCGTTGGACGCGCTGTGGCGGGCGTGGGGCATCGAACCCGATGCGGTCGTCGGCCACAGCATGGGAGAGATCGCCGGCGCCCACGTGGCCGGAGCCCTCGCCCTCGAAGACGCCGTCGCCGTCATCTGCCGGCGCAGCGCCCTCCTGCGACGGGTCGCAGGCCAGGGCGCCATGGCCGTCGTCGACCTCGGACCCGACGAGACGGAAGCCGCGCTGCGAGATCACCGAGACCGAGTCTCCGTCGCCGTGAGCAACAGCCCCCGATCGACGGTGATCTCGGGTGACCCGGCGGCGATCGACGAGGTGCTCGCCCGGCTCGAGGCGAGTGACGTCTTCTGCCGGAGAGTCAAGGTCGACGTGGCGTCCCACAGCCCGCAGATGGATCCGCTCCTCGACGACCTCGGCGCCGCCCTCGACACCATCGCGCCCCGACCGACGGACCTCCCCATGTACTCCACGGTCGATGCGGAGATCGTCGACGGGCCGCGATTGAACGCCGGGTACTGGGCGCGCAATCTCCGCCGGCCCGTGCGGTTCGGCGAAGCAATCGCGCGGGCGGCGGCCGACGGCCACGACGTCGTCATCGAGATCAGCCCCCATCCCATCCTCCTGCCCGCGGTCGAGGAGGTGCTTCGCCTCGGCGGTCACGACGGGGCCGTGGTGGCGTCGTTGCGCCGGGACGAGCGCCAACGAGAGACGATGCTCGCGGGTCTGGCCGCCCTCTACGAACGGGGAGCGGCGGTCGAGTGGCGGACCGTGCTCGGCGAACCGAGCCGTCGCGTGCGCCTGCCTGCCTACCCGTGGCAGCGCGAGCGGTTCTGGTACGAGCCCGCCCGTCGCTCCCGGCCGGGGACCACCGGCCACCCGTTGCTCGGGCCGAGCGTGCGCCCGGCGGCCGACTCGGGCACCGTCCACTGGCAGACGGAGCTGGCCGGCGGCGACCTGGCGTTCCTGGCCGACCACGTGGTCCACGCCAGCGCCGTGATGCCGGCCGCCGGCTTCGTGGAGATGCTGTTGGCGGCGGCGGCCGAGGGCGGCGGGGACGGGCGGTTCCAGATCTCCGAGCTGACGCTGCACGAGATGCTGGCGGTGGAGTCCGACGGCGAGACGGCGGTGCAGACCACGTTGCAGCGCGCCGGCGCCGACTCGATGCGCGCCCGGGTGCTCTCGGTGGACCCGTCCGGCACGGCCCGCGAGCACGCCGTGGCCGCCATCGGGCCTGCGGTGGAGGCGACACCGGTGCCCGTTCCCATCGAGGCGGTGCGCGCTCGCTGCTCCAACCATCAGGACGGCGCCGTTCACGACACCGCGATGCGCCGCCGCGGGCTGGCGTACGGCGAGGCGTTCCGAACCGTGCAGGAGTGCTGGGTCGGTTGTGGTGAGGCCCTCGGCCGCCTGGCCCGCCCCACCGTCGATCCAGTGGCGCGCCGGATCGAACTGCTCGACGGCGCCCTACAAGTGGGTCTGGCCGCACTGCCCGCGGCCACGGCGCGCGACACGTATCTCCCGGTGCGACTGGGCCGGGTGCGGACGACGGTCGCCTGGCCGGGCCGCGACGACGTGTGGGCCCACGCCGTGGTCACCCGTCGACACGACGACAGCATCCACTGCGACGTGACGGTGACCGACGTCGGTGGCGACGTGGTGGCCGAGATCGCCGACGTCGAACTGCGGCGCACGGGGACGGCGACGGGCGCCCTGGCCGACCTCCTGTACGACGTCGGGTGGCGGCCGGCCGAGCGCCACGAACTCGACCGGCCGGCCCACCCCACGACATGGCTCGTCTACACGGCCGGAGGCGTCGGTCATGACCTGGCCACCCGGCTGACGGCGGGCGGCGACCAGTGCGTCCTCGTCTCGCCGGGCCCGTCACGGAAGCGTCGATCGGGCACCGAGTTCGTCGTCGACCCCGGCGCCGTCGACGACCACCGCGCCGTGCTCGACGAGGTCTTCGCGCTCGCGGGCTCGGGCCCCGTCGGCATCGTGTACGCGTGGGCGGCCGCCATCCCCGGCGGCGATGCCGGTTCGACGGTGGCGACCGAGCAGTTCGGCGCGGCGGCGCCGCTCGCGCTGCTCCAGGCCCTCGGCGCGCGCCAGGACGGCTCGACCGGAGCACCCTCGGTGCGACTCTGGCTCGTCACGAGCGGGGCTCAGGCCGCGGGGCCGATGACCGCCGCCCGGTTCACGGCGTGGCCGGCGGTGCTGTGGGGTCTCGGGCGGGTGGTCGCCACTGAACGGCCGGCGCTGCAGTGCACCCTGATCGACCTCGATCCTGGGCGCACCGACGACGCCGGCCTGTGGGCCGAGGTGGTAAGCAGATCCGAGGACCAGCAGGTTGTCCTGCGAGCCGGCGAGCGCCTCGTGGCTCGCCTCGAGCGCCTCCCGATGACGGACGCGCCGCCTCGCCAATCCCCGGCCGCGGACTTCCGCCTGTACGCCGCCACGCCGGGCTCGCTCGACAGCCTGCGCCTACGCCTGCAAACGCGCCGGCCTCCCGGCGCGGGTGAGGTCGAGGTGCGCATCGATGCCTCCGGCCTCAACTTCCTCGACGTGTTGAAGGCGATGGCCGTCTACCCGGGGATCGAGCCGGGCCCCGAGGTGGCGCTCGGGGCCGAGGGGGCCGGCATCGTCACGGCCGTCGGACCGGGTGTGGTCGACGTGGGCGTCGGCGACGAGGTGGTCGTCATCACGCCGTCGTACGACGACACCAGCCTGCTCGCCTCGCACGCGACGGTGCCCGAGTCCTTCGTCGTCCGGCGGCCGGCGAACGTGCCCCTGGAGGCGGCGGCGGCCCTGCCGATCGCCTACCTCACGGCGTACTACGCCCTCGGCGAGCTCGCCCGCGTCCGGGCCGGCGAACGGGTGCTGGTGCATTCGGCCACGGGTGGCGTCGGCCTCGCCGCCCTCCACCTGTGCCGCGCTCTTGGCGCCGAGGTGATCGCCACCGCCGGTAGCGAGGCCCGGCGCGCGCAGCTCCGGACGATGGGCGTGGAGCACGTCTTCGACTCGCGGCACACGACGTTCGCCGAGGAGGTGCGCACGCGCACGGGCGGTCGTGGCGTCGACGTCGTCCTCAACTCGCTGCCGGGCGACGCCGTGCCCGCCGGCCTCACGTCGCTCGCGCCGCGCGGCCGGTTCGTCGAGATCGGCAAGCGCGACGTCTACAACAACGCTCGCCTCGACCTGGCCCCGTTCCGCGACAACATCTCGTTCTTCGTCGTCGACGTGGCCCGGCTCACCGCGCAGGATCCGACGTACGTGTCGGGCCTCTTCCGCACGGTCATGGCGATGGTGGCCGACGGCCGGCTCCCCGCCCTCCCGGCGACGGCGGCTCCGATCACGAGTGCGTCGGAGGTCTTCCGCACCATGGCCCAGGCCGGGCACACCGGAAAGCTGGTGCTCACCCGGCCGGCGGGCCCCGTCTCTGCCGACACACCGTACGTCCGGCCCGACGCCACGTACTTGATCACCGGTGGCCTCGGCGCCCTCGGCCTGGCGGTGGCGCGCCGGTTCGCTCGGCGCGGCGCCCGCCACCTGGTGCTCCTCGGACGGTCAGCGCCGTCGCCGGCCGCCGCGGCTGCGGTCGAGGACCTCCGCCGGCACGAGGTCGATGTCCGCATCATCGCCGCCGATGTCACCGATGCCACCAAGTTGAGCTCGGCCGTGGCCATGGTCCGGGCCACCATGCCGCCCCTGCGCGGCGTCGTGCACGCCGCCGGCACGCTGGCCGACGCCACCATCGACCAGATGGACGCCGCCCGCCTCCGAGCGGCGCTGGCACCGAAGCTGGTCGGGGCCTGGAACCTGCACCGGGCGACGCTCGACGATCCGCTCGAACTGTTCGTGCTCTTCTCGTCGGCGGCCGCCGTGCTCGGTCTGGCCGGTCAGGCCAACTACGCCGCCGGCAATGCGTTCCTCGACGCTCTGGCCCATCAGCGCCGCCTCGCCGGCCGGCCGGCGACGAGCGTGGCGTGGGGTCCGTGGTCCGACATCGGCTTGGCCACCGTCGCCAACCGCGGCGACCGGCTGGCCGCGCGCGGCCTGGAGGGCCTGGCCGAGGACGAAGCGCTCGACGCCCTCGAGTGGCTCGTGGCGCACGACCGGGCCGGCGCCGCCGTCATGCGGTTCGACGCGTCGGCGTGGTTGGCGTCGGAGCCGTCGGCGACGGCCATGGTCGCCGACCTCGTCACCGACGCACCCGAACCGGCCGGCGGCCGGTCCGGCTGGCGGGAACGGCTGCTCGCCCTGCCTCGGGGCCCGCGACGTCGCGTCGAGCTGGAGGACGCGCTGTGCGTCGAGCTGGCGGCCGTCCTGCGCATCCCGGCCGACCGCATCGACCGTCACCTGCCGCTCAAAGCGTTGGGCCTCGACTCGCTCATGGCGCTCGAACTGCGCAACCGGCTCGAAGCCGTCACTGTGCTCGACCTCCCCGCCACGGTGATCTGGAACCACCCCTCTGTCACGCTCCTGGCCGCCCACCTCGCGGCTCGCATGGCGATCGCATTGGAGGCCGGCGGCGAACCGGTCGAGCCGGAGGCGGCGGCGGCGACGGCCGAGTCCGGCCCCACCCAGGCCGAGCTCGAGGCGCTGCTCGACGAAGAGCTGGCCGCGGTGGAGCGGCTGCTCGACACCGAGGGTCGGCCGTCATGACGACGACCGCGGCCGACACGACCACGCAGTTGCAGCGCGCCCTGGCGACGCTCAAGGAGTTGCGGAGCCGGCTCGAGCACGGAGAGACGGCGCGCACCGAGCCGATCGCCATCATCGGCATGGGGTGCCGCTTGCCCGGCGCTCCGAACCCCCACGCCTACTGGGAACTGCTGCGGGGCGGCGGGGATGCCGTCACCGAGACGCCGCCCGACCGCTGGGACGCCGACGCGCTGTACGACCCGGATCCCGAGGCTCGGGGCACCGTCGCCACTCGTTGGGGCGGCTTCCTCGACGGCATCGACCGGTTCGACGCCGCCTTCTTCGGCATCTCGCCGCGCGAGGCGGCGCAGATGGACCCGCAGCAGCGGCTCCTCCTGGAGGTGGCGTGGGAGGCGCTCGAGGACGGCGGGCAGCGGGTGGGGCAGTTGACCGGGAGCGCCACCGGCGTCTTCGTCGGGCTCCACAGCCACAGCGACGACTACTACTCGCTGCAGGCAGCTGATCCCCGCCACCTGGACCTGTACAGCGGTACCGGGACGTCGCACAGCGTCGTGAGCGGACGGCTGTCGTATCTGTTCGACTGGCGGGGCCCGAGCCTGGCGGTCGACACCGCCTGTTCGTCCTCGCTCGTGGCCGTCCACCTGGCGGTGCAGAGCCTCCGCAACCACGAGTGCTCGCTCGCCCTCGCCGGCGGGGTCAACACCATCATCGAGCCGACGTTCACGATGGTGGCGTCGCGGATGCGCATGATGTCGGCCACCGGCCGGTGTCGGCCCTTCGACGCCGCCGCCGACGGGTTCGTGCGGTCCGAGGGCTGCGCCGCCGTCGTGCTGAAGCGCCTGTCCGACGCCGTCGCCGACGGCGATCGCATCCTCGCCGTCATCAAGGGCTCGGCCGTGAATCAGGACGGTCGCAGCAACGGGTTGACGGCACCCAACAGCCTCTCCCAGGAGGCGGTGATCCGGGCCGCGTTGGCCAACGCCGGCTTGTCGCCGAGCGCCATCGGGATGATCGAGGCGCACGGCACCGGCACGCCCCTCGGTGACCCGATCGAGTTGGAAGCGCTGACCGCCGTTTTCGGCGGCGACGACGGCCCGACATCGTGCGCCCTCGGTTCGGCCAAGGCCAACATCGGCCACACCGAGGGCGCGGCGGGCGTGGCCGCTCTCGTCAAGACCGTGCTGACGTTGCGCGCCGGCGAGATCCCTCCGCTCGTGCACTTCGAGACGCTGAACCCACACATCTCGCTCGCCGGCACGCCCTTCGTGATCCCGACGGCGCCGCGGCCGTGGCCGTCCGGTGCGGCGTCCCGCTACGCCGGTGTGAGCTCGTTCGGCTGGTCCGGCACCAACGCTCATGTCGTCGTGGGCGAAGCACCGGCGCCGCTCGGCGCATCCGGCACCCAGACGGATCCCGTCGTACTGCCGATCTCGGCGCGGAGCGAGGACGCCCTACGTCAGTTGGCCGAGGCGTACCGCGACCAAGCGGCGCTGACTTCGCCCACGACGCTGGCGCAACTGTGCGCCACAGCCGCACTGCGGCGCAGCCACCACGACCACCGGCTCGCCGTCGCCGGCCGCACCGCCGACGACATCGTCGGCGCCCTCGACGCCTACCTCGCCGGCGAGGAGCACACCGGGCTGGCCGTGGGTCGAGCCGACGGACGCCGCCGCGACCTGCTCGTGATCGTGTTCCCCGGTCAAGGCGCCCAATGGCCGGGCATGGGCCGCCAACTGCTCGCGGCCGAGCCCGTGTTCCGCGCGTCGATCGAAGCGTGCGACGCCGCCCTCAGTGCGTTCGTCGACTGGTCCCTCATCGACGTCCTGACGGCCGACGACCCCGCCTGGCTCGAGAGGATCGACGTCGTCCAGCCGGTGCTGTTCGGCCTCCAGGTCGCCCTCGCCCGCACGTGGGAGGCGCGCGGTGTGACGCCCGACGCCGTCGTGGGCCACAGCATGGGTGAGGTCGCCGCCGCCCACGTCGCCGGCGTGCTCTCCCTCGACGACGCGGCCCGCGTCATCTGCCTGCGCAGCGCGCTGCTGCGTCGCGTCAGCGGGCGAGGGGCGATGGCGGTGGTGGGCCTCGGCCTCGACGACGCCCGCCGGGCCATCGCCGGCCGAGACGACCGCCTCGCGGTCGCCGTGAGCAACAGCCGCACCTCCACGGTGTTGTCCGGCGATCAGGCCGCCCTCGACGAGGTGATGACGCGGCTCGAAGCCGACGGCGTCTTCTGCCGGCGTGTCAAGGTCGACGTCGCCTCGCACAGCCCGCAGGTGGACGAGTTGCGCGCCGAGCTCGTCGACGGCCTGAGCGCGGTTCGACCCGAGCCGGGCGCGGTGCCGTTCGTCTCCACCGTGAGCGGGGCGATCGAGGACGGGTCCGGACTCGACGCCGCCTACTGGGCCCGCAACCTGCGCCAGCCCGTGTTGTTCGCCGATGCCGTGGCCCACCTCGTGGCCACGGGTCACGCTCGCTTCATCGAGCTCGGACCGCACCCGGCGCTGCTGTCGGCCGTGCGTGAGACCCTCGACGATGCGGGCCGGCCCGGCACAGTTGTGGCATCGATGCGGCGGGACACCGACGAGGCCGTCACCCTGCACACCGCCCTCGGTGCACTCCATGCCGACGGCTACCCCGTCGATTGGACTCGACTGTACGACCGCGCCGACACGCACGCCGAGCTCCCGTCGTACCCGTGGCAGCGGGAGCGGCTGTGGCTGGAGCCGGCGCCGGTCGATCCGCGCGGTCGGCGCGGCGTACGAGCGGATCCGCTGTTGGGCTGGCGCGTGCCGGTCGCCGGCGATCGGGCGCCCCTTGTGTGGGAGAACCACCTCGACGGGCGCGATGACCCGGTGCTGTTCGAGCACCGCATCGGCGACGTCCCGAGCCTGCCGGCGGCGGCCGTGCTGGAACTGATGCGCCGCGCCGCCGGCGACGCCCCGGTGGCGCGCCTGACCGACGTCCGCTTCGAGCGACTGCTCGTGCTCGACGACGACGACCCGACCGTGATCCAGGTCGTGTGCGGCCAAGGGCCCACGCGTTCGGTCTCCGTCCACCGGCGCGCCGGCACCGACTGGATCCGTCATGCCACCGCCACGATCGCCCGCCCGACCGCGTCTGCTCCTCCTCCGCCGATGGACCGCACCCGTATCGACGCGGTGCGATCGACCGGCACGGTGCGCCCCGGCGCCGCCCTCTACGACGAACTGCGGAGCACCGGTGTGGCCCTCGGACCGGACCTACGCGGCATCGGGCACCTGTGGTCACACGGCGACGAGCACGTGGCCCACCTCGTGCCGACGCCGGCGGGGCCGCCGTTCGCCGCCCTCGACGCCGGCCTGCAGGTCGCGTCACTGGCGACAGGAACGCCTCTCGTTCCCGTCTCGGCCCGCGCCATCGAGATCTTCGGCCCGGCCTGCGCCGCCGCGACAGCTTGCGTCCGCTTCGCCCCTTCCGCCGACGGCGACGCCGCCGCCGCTCGCCACGCCGACGTCGTCGTCTACGACGACGCCGGTCACGTGGCGGTCGCCGTCGAAGGCCTCGTCTTGCGGCCGCTCGGCCACGTCGTCGAAAGGGTCGACGACTGGTGCTACGGCATCGAGTGGCGCCCCGCCCCGGAACCGGAACCGAGGACGGACGCCGTCGCGACGTGGCTGCTCGTCGGCGGCCCGGCGCCGCTAACCGACGCCCTGGCGGCCGAACTCCGCGCCACGGGCGCCCCGTGCCTCGTCGCCGACGACAGCCGCGCCTCGGTGGCCGCGCTCGGTGCCGACGCCGAGGTCGTGTTCCTCGGTGGACTCGCCGCCGGCGCCGAACCCGAGAGCGCGGCCGACCTCGAGGACGCCCAACGGCTCGGCTCCGGCGCGCTCGTGCACCTGGTGCGCGAGCTGGCCGCCACCGGCACGGTCGCACCCGTCCGCGTGGTGACGCAAGGCGTGCCGCGCGTGGGCGGCGCCGACGGCGGGCGCGCCGTCGCCCAGTCGCCGCTGTGGGGGCTGGGCCGGGCCATCGGCGAGGAGCTCCCCGAGCTCTGGGGCGGGCTCATCGACCTCGACCCGGACCACGACACCGCCACGGCGGCGCGGTCGCTGGCCCGCGAGCTGGCGGGCATCCGCGGCGACGACGAGGTGGCTCGACGTGGCGATCAGCGGTTCGTGGCCCGCCTCGCCCGTCGCCCGGTCGAGCCTCGCACCCTCCTGTCGTTCCGGCCGGATGGCAGCTACCTCGTCACGGGTGGCTTCGGTGCCCTCGGCGAGCACGTGGCCGAGTGGCTCGTCGCCGAAGGGGCGCGCCGGGTGGTGCTCATCGGCCGCACCGAGCTCCCGTCCCGATCCGCCTGGTCGGCCGTCGACGCCGACACGCCGGCCGGCCGCCGCATCGCCACCGTCCAGCGCCTGGAACGAGCGGGGGCCGCCGTCCACGTCGGCGCCGTCGACGTGGGCGACGCCGCCGCCCTGACGCGATTCCTCGACGAGTTCCGGGCCGAAGGGTGGCCCCCGATTCGAGGCGTCTTCCACACCGCCGCCATCTTCAGCGGCGACCTGATCGCCGACCTCGAGCCGGCGGCGTTGCTGGCCCAGCTACGGCCGAAGATGATCGGCGCCTGGACGCTGGCCGAACAGCTCGAAGATCTCGACCACTTCGTCCTGTTCAGCTCCATCGCCGCCCTCCTCCCCATGGCGGGACAAGCCGCCTACGCCGCCGGCAACGCCTTCCTCGACGCGCTGGCGAACCGGCGGGCCGCCCTCGGTCGGCCCGGCCTCAGCGTCGGCTGGGGCTTCTGGGACGGGAGCGGCGGCGTCGGGCACAAGGACGCGGCGCGCGTCATGGCGGAGGCCCGGGGCCTGCGCGGCTTCCGCCCCGAGCAGGGCCTCGACGCGTTGGCGCGGCTGCTCGCCGGGCCGGAGCCGCACGCCGTGATCGTGCCGGTCGACTGGGCCGGATTCCGCGCCGCCGGCGCCGGCCGGCCCCTCCCCCTCGTCTCCGAACTGGTCGAGGCAGCACCGGCTCCAACATCGGATGGATCGAGTGCCCGCACGCTGGCGGAGCGCTTCCGTGCTGCCGCCGCCGACGAACGCGACGGCCTCGTCGAACGGACCGTGCGCCGGCTCGTGTGCCGCGTCCTCAAGCTGCCGGAGGCTCGCCTCGACGCGACACAACCGTTCGGCAACCTGGGGCTCGACTCGCTGATGGCGATCGAGCTCCGCAACCGGCTGGAGGTCGAGCTCGGCGTCAAGCTGGCGGCCAGCACGGCGTGGAACTACCCCACCTTGCAGGAGCTGACCGCGTTCGCGCGGCAGCGGCTCGAGCCCGGCGAGGACGCGCCGGCCGGAAGCGCGGAAGCGAGCACCCCATCCACGAGCGACCGTGCGGGCGTCACGGCCGCCGTGGCCGCCTTGAGCGACGACGAGGCCCTGCTGGCGCTCATGGGCGGTGAGCGGTGAGCGCGGCGTCGGACATGTCCGCCGTGAAGCTGGCGCTGCTGGCCCAACAGCTCCGGCAGCAGACCGACGACGCCGACGTGTTGGCGGCCGAGCCGATCGCCGTCATCGGGATGGGGTGCCGCTTCCCGGGCGCGGATTCGCCGGCGGCGTTCTGGGCGCTGCTCCGCGACGGGGGTGACGCCATCCGCGAGATCCCCGCCGAGCGCTGGGACGTCGACGCCCTCTACGACCCGGATCCGTACCGGTCCGGCACGATGAACACCCGCTGGGGCGGCTTCCTCGACGGCATCGACCAGTTCGACGCCCACTACTTCGGCATCTCGCCGCGCGAGGCGGCGCGCATGGACCCGCAACAGCGGCTGGTGATGGAAGTCGCCGTGGAGGCGTTGGAGCGGGCCGGCCAGCCGGCCTCGCGCCTCGCCGGCTCGCTCACCGGCGTCTTCGTGGCCGCCACCATGGCCGACTACAGCGACCGTCAGTTGGCGGCCCTCGACGAGATCGATGCCTACTCGGTGACGGGCAACGTCCACTGCATCATCGCCAACCGGCTGTCGTTCGCGCTCGATCTGCGCGGCCCGAGCCTCGCCCTCGACACGGCGTGCTCGTCGTCCCTCGTCGCCGTGCACATGGCCTGCCAGAGCCTGCGCAGCCGCGAGAGCGACATGGCGCTGGCGGGTGGCGTCAACGTCGTGCTGTCGCCCCAACCCACCATCGCCATGGCGAAGTGGGGTGTCATGGCGGCCGACGGCCGCTGCAAGACCTTCGACGGCCGCGCCGACGGCTTCGTGCGCGGCGAAGGGTGCGGCGTCGTCGTGCTGAAGCGGCTCGCTGACGCCGTCGCCGACGGCGATCCGATCGCGGCCGTCATCCGGGGCTCGGCCGTGAACCAGGACGGCCGGTCGGCCGCCATGAGCGCGCCCAACGGCCTGGCCCAGCAGGACGTCGTTCGTCGGGCAATGCGGTGCGGCCGGGTGCGACCCGAGCAGATCGGCTGCGTCGAGGCCCACGGCACGGGTACCGCCCTCGGCGACCCCATCGAGGTCGAAGCCCTGGCCGAGGTGCTCGGAACGCCGGCCGCCGGCGTGGAGCCTGTCGCGCTCACGGCGGTGAAGCCGAACATCGGGCATCTCGAGGCGGCGGCCGGGATCGCCGGCCTCATCAAGATCGTGCTGTGCCTCCAGCACGAGGCCGTGGCGCCGGTGGCGCATTTCTCGGAACTGAACCCGCACATCTCGCTGGAGGGCACGCGGCTCTTCATCCCGACGGCAATCCATCCGTGGCCCGCCGGCCCGGCGGCCCGGCTCGCCGGCGTGAGCTCGTTCGGCTTCGGCGGCACCAACGCCCACGTGGTGGTGGAGGAGGCGCCTCGGTCGGCGGTGTCCACGCCCGGCCGCGGGCCGTTCGCGCTGACGGTCTCGGGCCACACGTCGACGGCGCGACGACAAGCCGCGGGCCGGCTCGCCGATCGGCTCGATGGCGCCGACGAGGCTCATGTCGGCGACGTCTGCTTCACCGCCGCTCTGCGCCAGACGCATCATGACGAGCGGCTCGTCGTCGTGGGCACGGATGGCAACGATCTGGCCGGGCGACTGCGCCAGTTCGCAGCGGGCGAGACGACGACCGGCACCGTCACCGGACGACGGCGCATCGGTGAGCGGCACCGAGTCGCCTTCGTCTGTTCGGGCCAAGGCCCGCAGTGGTGGGCCATGGGGCGTCAGCTGTTGACCACCAGCGCGCCGTTCCGGGACGCGGTGGAGCAGTGCGACACCCTGCTTCGCCCCCACGTCGACTGGTCGCTGATCGACGAGCTCGGCGCCGACGAAGGGGCGTCCCGGCTCGACCAGACCGAGTACGCCCAACCGGCGATCTTCGCCCTGCAGGTCGGGCTGGCGGCGGTGTGGCGCGCGTGGGGCGTCAGGCCCGACGCCGTGGTGGGCCACAGCGTGGGCGAGGTGGCGGCCGCCCATCTCGCCGGCGCTCTCACGCTGGAGGATGCGGTACGCGTCATCGCCCATCGCGGCCGCTTCATGCAGGCGGCCACCGGCACCGGGACGATGGCCTCGGTCGAGCTGGCGGCGGACGCCGTCGTGCCGCTGCTCTCACCCTTCGGCCACCGGCTCTCGATCGCCGCCGTCAACGCCCCGACGGCCACCGTGATCTCGGGCGACAGCGCGGCCATGGCCGAGGTCACCGCCGCCGCGCGGTCGATGGGTGCCGCGGTGCGGCCCCTCCCGGTGAACTACGCCTTCCACAGCCACCAGATGGAGCCGCACGCCGCCCGCCTCGCCGCCACCCTCGGCGATCTGGTGCCGCAACCTCACCGCCTCACGTTCGTGTCGACCGTGACGGGCGAGCCGGTCGACGGCGCGAAGCTCGACGCCGCGTACTGGGAGGCCAACGTCCGGCGACCGGTGCGCTTCGCCGACGCCGTCGGCGCGCTGGCCGAGTGGGGCTGCGACGTCTTCGTCGAGTTGGCCCCGCACCCGGTGCTCGGCGCCTCGATCGCCGAGACGCTGGCCGCCGGCGACCACGACGGCATCGTCGTGGCATCGCTCCGACGGGGCCGCCCCGACCTCGAGACGCTCCTCGCCGCGGCCGGACAGTTGCACTGCTGCGGAGTCGCGCTCGACTGGGCCGGCGTGATGCCCGGGCGCCACCGCGTGGCCGACCTCCCGACGTACCCGTGGCAGCACCAGCGGCACTGGTGCGACACGACGGCGGGACGGCGACGGCCCCTCAGCCGCGCCGATGCCAACCCGCTCCAGGGTCACCGCGTCCGTTCGGCCGCCATCGACGGCTACGTCTTCGAGTCCGAGCTGAGCGCGACCCAGCCCGCCTTCTTGGCTGATCATCGCATCGGCGATCTCACGGTTGCTCCCGCCACGGCCTTCGCCGAACTGGCGGCGGCCGCCTTCGCGGCGGCGACGTCACGACGTGCCCGCTCCATCAGCGATGTCGAGATCCTGGCGCCGCTCGTCTTCGACGGCGACGAGCCGGCCACCGTCCAGGTGCATCTGCAGGGCATCGATCCGATGCAGTTCTCCGTGGCCAGCGCGGCCGGCGACAACTGGACCGTCCACGCCACCGGTCACGTCGGCGCCAGACCGAGCCACGCGCCGGCGTCCACCGACCTCGATGCGTTGCGGACCCGTTTGCACGAGGTCGCCACCGCTGACGCGCTCTACGCCCGGTTGTCGGCGCAGGGCGTGGCGCTGGGCGAGTCGTTCCGCGCCGTCCAGGAGGTGGTCGTCGGCGACGGTGAGGCCCTGGCTCGAGTCGTGGCCCCGCCGGCCGTGCGGCGCGACCTCGGTCGGTTCACGTTCCATCCGGCCCTGCTCGACGCGTGCCTCCACGCTCTCGCCACCGTGCTCGAACCCGACGGCCGCGCCCATCTGCCCGTGGCCGTCGCCGAGGTCAGCGTGCACACGTCGCCCATCCCCGACGAACTGTGGGCCCACGCGCGGGTCGTCGAACAGACGACGGCCACGGTCACCGCCGACGTCGCCATCGTCACCGCGGGCGGCGCCCCGGTCGCCGACGTGGCGGGGCTGCGCCTGGTCCGCACCGACGCCGAGAGCGTGGCACGAGCGGTGGGCCGCACCGGCCGGCGCGACAACGTCCTGTACGAGCTGGCGTGGCCACCGGCGCCGGGTGACGGCGCCCGGCCCCACGGGCCCGTCGTGATCGTTGGCGACGGCGGCGGACTCGGACCGGCGCTCGCTGGCCGCCCGGAGGCGGACGGCGCCCGCGTCCTGGTCGTCCCGAGCACAAGCGAATCCGACCTGACGGCGCTCGTCACGTCGACCGGCGCCCGTGACATCGTCTACCTGGCCGCCCTCGACACGCCGGCGCTGGGCACGGTCCCCGATCCCGCCACCGCCATCCGGCCCGTGCTCGCCGGCGCCATCGCCGCGGCGCGCGCGATGCGGGGAAACCCCGCCCGGCTGTGGCTCGTGACGCGAGGCGCGCAGGCGATCGAAGGGCCGGCGGCGGCGCCCGAGCAGGCGCCGCTGTGGGGCCTGGCGGCGTCGATCACCGCCGAGCATCCCGAGCTGACGTGTGTCGGCGTCGATCTCGATCCGGACGACGACACGG
>DASXAI010000059.1:0-4228 GCA_036406775.1 Acidimicrobiales bacterium | reverse complement strand
GCGTAGGACGCGAGCGCGCCCATGAGGCCGATGTTCGGCCCCTCCGGGGTCTCGATCGGGCACATGCGGCCGTAGTGGCTGAAGTGCACGTCGCGGACCTCGAAGCCGGCGCGCTCACGGCTGAGGCCGCCCGGCCCGAGGGCCGACAGGCGGCGCCGGTGGGTGAGGCCCGACAGCGGTTTCACCTGGTCCATGAACTGGCTCAGCTGGGAGGTCCCGAAGAACTCCTTGATGGCGGCGACGACGGGCCGGATGTTGATGAGCGTCTGGGGCGTGATGGCCTCGACGTCCTGGGTCGTCATGCGCTCCCGCACGACGCGCTCCATCCGGGAGAGGCCGATGCGGACCTGGTTCTGGATCAGCTCGCCCACCGAGCGGATGCGGCGGTTGGCGAAGTGGTCCTGGTCGTCGAGGCGGTAGCCCGGCTCGTGCTTGGCCAGGTGGAGCATGTAGCTGATGGCAGCCAGGACCTCGCAGCGCGACAAGACGTCCTGGTCCTCGGTGGGCAGGTCGAGCAGCTCGTCGGGGAGCTGGTAGAGCTCCTTGAGCTTGGCGACCTCGGGACCGAGCTTGCGGTTGAGCTTGTAGCGGCCGACCCGGCTCAAGTCGTAGCGCCGGCTCTCGAAGAAGGCGTTGCGGAAGTACGCCCGCGCCGACTCCACGGTGGGCGGCTCGCCCGGGCGGGCCCGCTTGTAGATCTCGACGAGGGCCTCGTCCTGGGTGGGGGCGAGGTGGCGGTCCTTCTCCCACTGGCCCTCGAGGAAGTCGAAGTACCGGACGAACCGGTCGAGGAACCCGGGGGCGTTCTCCTCGTCGTAGCCGAGGGCGCGCAGCAGCACGAAGATGCTCATGCGGCGCTTGCGGGCGACGCGGGTGCCGGCGGTGACGTCCTTGCCGGGCTTCTGCTCGACGTCGAACTCGAGCCACTCGCCCCGATAGGGGTGGATGGTGCCCTTGACCAGCTGGTGCTTGGAGAGGTTGCGGAGCCGGAACCGCTCACCCGGCTCGAAGATGACGCCCGGCGACCGCACCAGCTGCGACACGACGACGCGCTCGGTGCCGTTGATGATGAAGGTGCCCTTGTCGGTCATCATCGGGAAGTCGCCCATGAAGACCGTCTGCTCCTTGATCTCGCCGGTGTTCCGGTTCATGAACCGGGCCCGCACGAAGATCGGAGCCGAGTAGGTCATGTCCTTCTCTTTGCACTCCTCCACCGAGAACTTGGGCGGTGGGCGCAGGTCCTCGTCGGAAGGGTCGAACTCCAGCTCGAGCTGGAGCGTCTCGCTGAAGTCCTTGATCGGCGAGATGTCGCGGAAGGTCTCGGCCAGGCCCTGGTTCAAGAACCAGTCGAAGCTCTCCCGCTGGATGGCGATGAGGTCCGGGAGCTGGAGGGGCTCAGCCAGGTTGGCGAACGAGTAACGCTCTCGAGTGGTGGAACGTGCGGGCAACGGCTACTCCTCGCTCGGGGCAAAGGCTGCGGAGGACGCCCGGGCGCGCTGAAGCCACGCTCCGAGACGGAAGCGGGGGGTAGGGCGCACGGCAACCAAGAAGTGTAACCCGCCGAAAGCGCGACGTCAACTAGTCCGGCTACGGCCGGACGCGCGTCACAGGCAAGCGCGAAGGGTACGGGTGTTCCGCCGTCCCGTCAAGTGGTTCCTATCCTGCGGCGCCGGCCAGCGCCACGTGGATGGCGACGGCGTCGTGCACGAGGCCGAGCTCGAGGACGACCGAGGCCACGGTGGGCACGGCGGCGGCGGCGAGGATGGCCACGGCGGCCGCCACCGGGACGTACGGCACGGCCGCGCCCGCCAGCGGCGCGAACGATGCCACCACGGAGCACGCCCACCACCAGGCCAAACGGCGGTCAGGCCGACGGTGGCGGGGGAACAGGTCGGTGACGCCCTGGAGCGGCCACCACAGGTTGATGACGGGGACGAGCCAGCCGACGGCGGCCGCCGTGGGCGATCGGCGCACCGGCAGGGCGAGGTCGCGGGCGGTGGCGGTGGCCCGGTGCAACCAGACCATGCGCAGCACGAGCAGGGCGATGGTGAGGGCGCTGGCGACCTGACCCACCCAGCCCCAACCCGACGACGTCGGGGTGGTGCCGTTGTCCTGGAAGGCGTCGACCAGCCGCTCGATGGATCCCGCCGCGAATCCAGCTGATGCCGCCGCCGCCAGCGGCGACACGTACAGGAGGCGCCGGAGCCACGGTGTCACCCGCTCCTCGGCGTCGAGGCGGGCCATCACCGACGGGCCGCCGGTCGGCGCCGGTCGGGACGCGGCGGGGACGTGCCCGTGCCAGTCGGCGAGATGTTCGGTCCAGTGGGTGCCGTCCCACCACCGCATCGGCGCCTGGCGCCACGGGTCGTGGTACCACCCCGGCGGAGTCGTGCTCATGTCAGCCATCGCCAGCCCGCGTGTGCTTCCTGTCGGGAGAACGGCGCGAAACCGGCGCGGTCTCCCGACAGGAACGGTTCGTGTCGGCTACTTGAGCTCGACGGTGGCCCCGGCCTCTTCCAGCTTGGCCTTGGCCTTGTCGGCGTCGTCCTTCGAGGCCTTCTCGAGGACGGCCTTGGGGGCGGCGTCGACGAGGTCCTTGGCCTCCTTGAGACCCAGGCTGGTGAGCTCGCGCACCACCTTGATGACCTGGATCTTCTTCTCGCCGGCGGCCGACAGGACGACGTCGAACTCGTCCTTCTCCTCGGCGGCGGGGGCTTCGGCGCCGCCACCGGCGGCGGGGGCGGCGGCGACGGCCACGGGGGCGGCGGCGGTGACGCCGAACTTCTCCTCGAAGGCCGACAGGAGCTCGGAGAGCTCGAGGACGGTCATGCCCGAGATGGCGTCGAGGATCTCGTCCTTGGTGAGGGTTGCCATGGTTCAGTCTTCTCCTGGTTCAGCAGTGGCAGTGGCAGCGACAGCGGCACCACTGGCACCGCTCTGGTCGATGAGGGCCTTGAGGCCGTAGGCAAAGTTGCGAGGCAGGGCCTGCAACAGGCCGGCCAGCTTGGTGAGCGGCGCCTGGAAGGCGCCGGCCACCTGGGCCAGCAGGACGTCGCGTGACGGCAGGTCGGCGAGGGCCTGGACGTCGGCGGCGGTGAGCACCTTGGTGCCCAACATGCCGCCCTTCACCACGAGGGCCTGATTCGTGCGGGCGTAGTCGCGCAGCGTCTTGGCGACGGCGGCGGCATCGCCGGTGACGAACGTGATCGCCGTCGGTCCGGTGAGCAGTGCCTCGAGGTCGTCGGCGCCCAGTTCACGGGCGGCGAAGCGCACGAGGGTGTTCTTGTAGACCTTGTACTCGCCACCGGCTGGGCGCAACTGGCGGCGCAGATCGGCCAACGCCTTGACGTTCAGCCCGCGGTACTCGGTCAGGAGGGCGGCGTCGGCTCCTTCGAGCCGTTCCCGCACCTCGGCCACGACGGCCACCTTCTCCGGTCTCGGGTTCTCCATCGACACCTCCTTTCAACAGTTCGGGCGCCCGCGCCTCGCGCGAACGCCCTGGTGAGAGGAGGTTCGCCTCGTCCGGCGGCCCGAGGGCCATTGTCCACGTGGGGAACCGGAGGTCTACGACGAGCAGGCTTTGATTTGGGTTGGGCTGCGGCCGACCAGTCTACGTGAGCCGACTGGTTCCGCATGAGTCGGCCAATGATGCGGATTCCGCACCGTCAGCCGACTCATCGGCTCGGAGTCGGCCTAGCGAGCGCCGACCGTGTCGGCGGCCCGGAGCCGGTTGGTGTCGACCCGGACCCCGGGGCCCATGGTCGACGACAGCGTGATCTTCTTGACGTACTTCCCCTTGGCGGCGGCCGGCTTGACCCGCTGCAACTCGTCGAGGACGGCGCGGAAGTTCGTCGCCAGGTCGTCGACGGAGAAGCTGGCCTTGCCGATCGGCACCTGCACCACGCCGTTGCTGCGGGCCGTGGTGCGGTACTCGACCTTGCCGCCCTTGAAGTCGCTGACGGCTTTGGCCACGTCGGTGGTGACGGTGCCGGTCTTCGGGTTCGGCATCAGGCCCCGGGGGCCCAGCACCCGCCCGAGCCGGCCGACGAGCGGCATCAGGTCGGGCGTGGCGATGGCCACGTCGAAGTCGATGTTGCCCTTCTCGATCTCGGCGGCCAGGTCGTCGGCGCCGACGACGTCGGCCCCCGCTTCCCGAGCGGCGGCGGCCGCCGCACCGGCGGCGAACACACCGACCCGCACGGCCTTGCCGGTGCCGGCCGGGAGCGAC
>DASXAI010000058.1:0-2423 GCA_036406775.1 Acidimicrobiales bacterium | reverse complement strand
TCGCCCTGGGCGCGGCGATGGCGGGGATGGTGGTGCTGGCCGTGCCGACCGTGACCTTCCTCGCCGGCTTGGTTCGCTACGACCGTCTCGGCCTCACCGGCTACACCTTCGCCGTGTTCGGCGTCGCCATCGTGCTGGCGGCGGCGGCGTGGACGTTGCGGCGCTGGCACCTGCTGGCGCCGGCACTGGCACTCGTGGCTGTCAGTTGGCTCGTGCAGATCGTCGACATCGTCACCGGCGGCCGGCTACAGATCAACACGACCCTGGGCTACTCGCCCATCGTGGCCGGACGGTTCCAGGGTTTCGGGAACCTCGCCTTCGCCGTTGTGGCGGCGGCCGCCATCGTCCTCGCCACCGGTCTGTGGGGCGAGGCCCCGGCGCCGCGCGCCGCTCGTGACCGGTGGTGGTGGCTGGCGGTCGCGCTCCTGGCCATCACCGTCGTGGCCGACGGCTGGCCTGCGTTCGGCTCCGACGTGGGCGGCGTCCTGGCATCCGTACCCGCCTTCGCCCTCGTGGCCATCGTGCTGGCGGGCTGGAAGGTGAACGTGCGGCGCGGCGTCGCCATCGGTGCCGGGGCGGTGGCTGTCGTCGCGGCCTTCGCCGTGGTCGACCTGGCCCGCCCGGCCGACGAGCGCACCCACCTCGGGCGCTTCGTGGCCGACATCGGCAACGGCGACGCATGGCTCGTGCTGCGGCGCAAGATCCAGTCGAACTGGCACGTGCTCGTCTCGACACCGTGGACGCTGGTCGTGCTGGCGCTCATCGGTGCGCTGGCCGTCGTGGCGACGCGCCGCCGGGGGTTGGTGGCCGACGTGCAAGCGAAGACGCCGGGCCTGCGGGCCTGCCTGCTGGGCTCGCTGGTGCTGGCCGTGCTCGGCTTCGCCTTCAACGACTCGGGCATCGCCGTGCCCGCCATGATGATCGGCGTGGTCGTGCCCTGGCTGCTGCTGGTGACGATGCGGGTGGCCCCGCCGTGACGCTGTTCGTCTACGTCGTGATCGGCGCCGCCCTCGGCGCCATGGGATGGCTCGTGTTGCAGCCCGTCCTCTCGATGCCGGCGCTCCTCCGGGCCAACTACCGCGGCGCGGCGCTGCCCACGGCGACCGGGCTCGTGATCGTGCTCGTGGTCCTGGTCGTCGCCGCCTTCGGGGCGCTCGGTGATGCGGCGGGTTGGGGCGAGGACGCCGCCGCCGCGACCAGTCGCGACCTCATGCTGCGGGCCGCCCTCGGCTTCGGCTTCGTCGGACTCCTCGACGACCTGGCCGGCGGCGGTTCCGGCGGCGGGTTCCGCGGCCACCTGCTGGCGTTGCGGGACGGCCGCATCACCACCGGCTTCGTGAAGTTGGCCGGAGGCGCACTGGTGGCGGTCGTCGTGGCGGCGCCGTTGGCGTCCGACTCGCTCGGCTGGCTCGTCGCCGACGCCGCCGTCATCGCGCTGGCGGCCAACCTCGCCAATCTCCTCGACCGGGCGCCGGGCCGGACGCTGAAGACGGCGATCGTCGTCTTCGCCGTCCTCGTCGCCATCGACCGCGCGTCGGCCGCGCTGTGCGGCCCGGGTGTCGCCATGGGTGCTGGCGCCGCCCTGCTCGTACCCGACTTGCGCGAGCGCGGCATGCTCGGGGACACCGGCGCCAACGTCGTGGGCGCCGCCGTGGGGTTGGCGGCGGTGATCGTGCTCGGCCATTCCGCCGTCCTCGCCGTGCTCGTCGCCCTGCTGGCGCTCAACCTCGTCAGCGAGTGGGTCAGCTTCTCCGCCGTCATCGACCGCACCGGCCCGCTGCGCTGGCTCGACCGCCTCGGCTCCCGCCGCGAGGCCTAGCGGCGCCACCCCAAAGACGCCGGTTCGGGACGGGGGCTTGCTAGCCTCGTTTGGTGCGTCAGGCGAGGAGGGTGTGGTGGCCAAGCACATCTTCGTGACCGGCGGTGTGGCGAGCAGCCTCGGCAAGGGGCTCACGGCTTCCTCTCTGGGCCGGCTGCTCAAATCGCGGGGTCTGCGGGTCACGATGCAGAAGCTCGACCCGTACATCAACGTCGACCCGGGAACGATGAACCCCTTCGAGCACGGCGAGGTGTTCGTCACCGACGACGGTGGCGAGACCGACCTCGACCTCGGCCACTACGAGCGCTTCATCGACGAGAACCTGTCGCGCAACTCCAACGCGACCACCGGGTCCATCTACCAGTCGGTGCTGGCGGCCGAGCGGCGCGGCGACTTCCTCGGCAGCACGGTGCAGGTCATCCCCCACATCACCGACGAGATCAAGCGGCGGGTGATGAGCCTGGCCACCGAGGACGTCGACGTGGTGATCACGGAGGTCGGCGGCACCGTCGGCGACATCGAGATCCTCCCGTTCCTCGAGGCGATCCGGCAGTTCCGCAACGAGGTCGGCCGCGAGAACGTCTTCTACGTCCACGTCACGCTC
>DASXAI010000057.1:0-18959 GCA_036406775.1 Acidimicrobiales bacterium | reverse complement strand
GAGTCCATCAACGCCGAATCATAGACGCGGCCTGCGTCGAGGCCACCACTCCACCAATGGTATCGGCTCGGCAGGAGAATGGTGCACGGTGACAGCCGACGAACAGCTCGAGGCGGCGCGCGCCGCCCTGGAGAAAGGTCGCTGGGCCGAGGCGCGTGCCGGGTTCGAGGAGGTGCTCGCCGAGCGGGAGACGCCCGAGGCCCGGTTCGGCTGGGCCTCGGCCTCGTGGTGGCTCGGCGAGAACCAGGCTTGTGTCGACGCGTGCACCCGCGCCTATGCCCTCTTCCGGCGGTCGGGCGACGTGGCGAGCGCGGCGCAGTGTGCGGTGTGGTTGGCCATCACGTACAAGTCGAACTTCGCCAACTACGTGGCGGCCAACGGCTGGCTGGCCCGGGCCGAACGGCTACTGGGCCCGGTCGATCTCGGGCCGGCCCACGGCTGGCTCTGGATCGCGCGCGCCTACCGCGAGCCCGATCTGGACGCGGCGGAGACGCTGTCAGGCCAGGCGCTCGAGGTCGGCCGCGCCCACGGCGACGTCGATCTGGAGCTGACGGCGCTGTCGCAACTCGGGCTCATCCGGGTCGGTCGCGGCGAGACGGCCGCCGGGTTCACGCTGATCGACGAGGCGATGGCCGCCGCCCTCGCCGGCGAGCGGACGGCGCTCGACACGGTCGTCTACACCTGCTGCGACATGCTGAACGCGTGCGAACTGGCCAGCGACATCGAGCGGGCCGCCCACTGGTGCAAGGTGGCCGACGAGTTCGTGGCCACCTACGGGTGCCCGTTCTTGTACGCCGAGTGCCGCATCTACTACGGCAGCGTGCTCGCCGCTCGCGGCCGCTGGGCCGAGGCGGAGCAGGAGTTGGATGCTGGGCTCCGGATCACCGACGGCTCGTGCCCGGGGCTCCACGGCCGGGCATTGATCCGGCTGGCCGGTCTGCGGATCCGCCAAGGTCGCCTCGAGGACGCCGAACTGCTGCTGCAGCGGGCCGAGGACGAAGCTCACGCGGAGGGTGAGCAGGCGCTGGCGGTGGCGTCGCTGCTGCTGGCCCGGGGCGACGGGCGGGCCGCCGCCCGCCATCTCGAGCAGCGCCTGCGCGGCGTCGAGCAGCACGGCTCCCACCTCGCGGCAGCGCTCGACGTGCTGGTGGACGCCCGGCTGGCCACGGGCGACGTCGACGACGCCGAGGCCGCGGCCCAGCGCCTGGCGACGCTGGCCTCGACGTCGACCTCGGCCACCCAGGTCGCGCTGGCGACGGCCGCCGCCGGCCGGGTCGCGGCGGCCCGGGGCCGGCTCCAGGCGGCGGCCGGTCATCTGGAACTCGCCCTCGAGCAATGGTCGGAGCTCGCCCACCCCTTCGAGGCGGCGCGCATCCGGGCCGAGCTGGCGGCGCTGCTCGTCGACGACCAGCCCGACCTCGCGGTCGAGCAGGCTCGGCGGGCGCTGCGGGCGTTCGAGGCGTTGGGCGCGGCCGCCGATGCCGACCGCATCGCCGCCTTTCTCCGGGCCCAAGGTGTGACGGCGCGCACCGGCGCCAAAGGGGTCGGGCTGCTGACCGGGCGGGAGCAGGACGTGCTGGCGCTGCTGGCGGCGGGACTGTCGAACCCGGAGATCGCCGATCGACTGCACGTGAGCCGCAAGACGGCGTCCCACCACGTCAGCAGCATCCTGGCGAAGCTGGGCGTGCGGAACCGGGCCGAAGCGGCGGCCCACGCCGCCCGTCTCGCGAAATAGGGTCAACTGCCCGATGCTCGGCGGCGCCCGCAGCCGGACGATGCCGTCATGACCACGACCGACGCATCCGAAGCGTTCCAACTCCCCATCGAGGCGGCCGAGTTCTACGAGTCGGCCTTCGTTCCGGCCTTCTTCGCCCAGTGGGCCCCGTTGCTCTGCGACGCCGCTGGCGTCGGGCCCGGCCAGGAGGTCCTCGACGTCGCCTGCGGCACCGGCATCGTCGCCCGCACTGCCGCCGAGCGCGTCGGGTCAGCCGGTCGCGTCACGGGCGTCGACCTGAACGAGGCCATGCTGACCGTGGCCCGGCGGGTGCGGCCCGACATCGACTTCCGCACCGGCGATGCCGGCGCCCTGCCCTTCCCGGACCGGTCGTTCGACGTGAGCCTGTGCCAGATGGCGCTGATGTTCTTCCCCGACCGCGCCGAGGCCCTGCGCGAGATGGCCCGGGTGGTGGTCGACGGCGGCGCCGTGGCCATCGCGGTGCCCGGGGCGCTCGATGCCCAAGCCGCCTTCCAATCCTTCGTCGAGCTGGCCGGGCGCCACGCCGGTCCAGAAGCCATGACGCTGCTCAGTACGTACTTCGCCTGCGGCTCTCTCGACGACCTCCAACAGTTGATGGAGTCGGCCGGATTGACGATCACGGCGGCGCACCGTCACCTCGGCGTCTACCGAGCGCCGTCGATCGACGCCTTCGTCACCACCGAGGTCGAGAGCACGCCGCTCGTCGAGCGGATCAGCGACGACGTCTACCGCGCCATCCGCGCCGGTGCCCACGACGTCCTGGCGCCCTTCACCACCGCCGACGGCAGCGTCGAGGCGCCCTTCGAGTCCAACATCGTCGCCGCCCGCCGGCCCGCCACCGCCGCCACCTGAGCGCCGACGTGACGGAAATGCACCCCAGCGGTGGAAAACCGTCACATCGGCAAAGGAAGGGCCGAGGCAGGACATCCCAGCGGAACGTTTTGCCTCACGCCGCGCCGTAGCGCTGTGACATGGCGTGGGCGGTGGCGACGAGGCGCTGGCGCAGTTCGGCCGGCGCGAGCACCTCGACGTCGGCACCGAGCCGGAGCAGTTCGTGGTAGGCGACGTCGAACGACTCCATCGGCATCACGAGGCGGACCCAGCCGTCCGGGTCGGTGGCGCCATCGGCCAGGGCGGCCTGGGCCGCACGGCCGGCGGCCGGCTCCAGGACACGGCGGAGCATCGCCACGCCGGTAGGGCTCAGCCGGGCCGTGACCTCGATGCGCAACATCTGCTCCTCGAACTGGATCGACGACGCGGCCCAGTAGGCGGTGAGATCGAAGCCGTCGGGGCGGACGAACGACTGCGGTCGGGCCTCGACGGCGCGAAGGCGAGAGACCCGGTAGGTGCGGACGTGGCCGCGGTGGCGCGCCACGAGGTACCAGACGCCCGCCTTCAACACGAGCCCGAGCGGGTCGAGCACCCGGCCGACGACGCGGTCGGGCCGGGCGTAGCGCACGTCGAGCCGGCGGTCGGCCCAGAGGGCGGCGGCCACGCCGGCGAGGTGAGGCACGTCGTCGGGGTCACGGAACCACGCCGGGGCGTCGAGGTGGAACCGCTGCTGCACCCGCACCGCCCGGCTGCGCAGCTCCGGGGGCAGCGCCGCCAGCACCTTCAGCTGGGCCGCGGCCAGCACCGTGCCCAGGCCGAGCTCGGCCATCGGCCCCGGCGCGCCGGCGAGGAACAGCGCCTCGGCCTCGTCGACGTTCAAGCCGGTGAGCCGGGTGCGGTAGCCCTCGACCAGTTGGCAGCCGCCGTAGCGGCCCGGCTCGGCGTAGACCGGCACGCCCGCGGCCGACAGCGCGGCGAGGTCGCGATGGATCGTCCGCTCCGACACTTCCAGCTCGGCCGCGAGCTGGGCGGCGGTCATCCGGCCCCGGGTCTGGAGCAGGAGGACGAGGCTCACCAACCGGCTCGCTCGCACCGCGCCAACGTAGCCGCGAACCATGACATGAACTGTCAGGGTTCCGGCGTACTGTCGTCGCATGGCAACGTGGCAGCAGTTCCGCGACGAAGCGCCCGAGATGGCGGTTGTCGCCGATGATCGCCTGCGGGAGACCGGTCTCGTGCTGGTGGGCACGCTGCGGTCGGACGGGTGGCCCCGCATCAGCCCCGACGAGCCCGTCGTGATGGATGGCGTCCTGTACCTCGGGATGATGTACCGGTCGACCAAGTCGCTCGACCTGCGCCGAGACGACCGCGTGCTCGTCCACACGGTGGTGTCCGACCGAGGTGGTAAGGAAGGCGAGGTGAAGGTGTACGGCCGGGCCCGGTTCGTCGACGACGCCGACGAGCGCGAGCACTACTGCGGCGCGCTCTTCGCCCAGATCGGCTGGAAGCCGGGGGGTGACTTCGACCTCTTCGCCGTCGACATCGACTCGGCCGTCGTACAACGGTTCGAGAACGACGGCCTACAGACCACCTCCTTGTGGCGACCGGGCTCGGCGCCCACCACGACCCAGCGCCAACACCAGTGAGCGCCGTCGGCTTCGTGGCCAAGACCGGATGGGCCGTGGCCGTCGTCGTCGACGGCTCGGCCACCGCTCCGGTCGTGGTCGACCGGCGCCGCCTCGACTTGCTGCAACCGGGGACGCCGGGTCACGTGTACCACGCCGCCGCCGAACTCGAGCCCGGACCGGCCGAGGCGCTCGTGGCCCACGTGCACCAGGAAGCGCTCGACGGCGCCCGGCGCGGACTGGCGGCGCTCACGGAGGACCACGCGGTCGACGCCGTCGGTCTCGTGGCGGCGAGCGGCCACATCCCTGACGACCTGGCCGCCATCTTCGCCTCGCACACACTGCTCCACGCGGCCGAGGGCGAACTGGTGCGGGAGGCGCTGAGCGAGGCGGCGGCCGCCGCCGCTCTGCCCGTGGTGCGCCATCGCAAGAAGGAGCTCGCCGCCGCCGCCCAACGCGTGCTCGGCCTCGGCGAGGACGAGGTGCGCGCCCGGCTCGCCCTCCTCGGCCAGGGCCTGGGCGCCCCGTGGCGCCAGGAGCAGAAGGACGCGGCGCTGGCGGCGTGGCTCACCATCGCCGGCTGACAGCTACCTTGCCGTCATGGCCGATGCTCCGTGGCGCGGTGACGCCTGCTCTCTCGTGGGTGCCTTCCGTCGAGGGGAGCGCAGCCCCGGCGAGGAGCTCGAGGCCAGCCTGGCCGCCATCGACGGCTCGCAGCTGAACGCCTTCGCGTTCCTCGACGCCGACCGGGCGCGGGCCGCCGCCGCCGACGCCGACGTGTCGCTGCCGTTCGGTGGCGTGCCGATCGGGGTGAAGGAGCTCGACCAGGTCGAGGGCTGGCCCGACACCCACGCGTCGGTGCCGCTGGCCGACCGCACGGCGGCCCACACGTCCACCTACGTGGCCCGGGTCCGGGCCGCCGGCGCCGTCCTCGTCGGGCTGACGACAGCCAGCGAGTTCGGCGGCGTCAACTGCACGCGCACCGAGCTCCACGGCGTGACCCGCAATCCGTGGGACTTGTCTCGCACGCCGGGCGGCTCGTCCGGAGGCTCGGCCGCCGCCGTGGCCGGTGGCATCGTGAGCATCGCCACCGGCGGCGACGGTGGCGGCTCCATCCGCATCCCGGCCGGCTTCACCGGGCTCTTCGGCCTCAAAGCGACGTACGGCCGCATCCCGCGCGGCCCCCGCGTCGCCTATGGCGGCCTGACGTCGGTGGTCGGCGGCATGGCGCGGTCGGTACGTGACGCGGCCCGCTGGTTCGACGTCGCCAACGGCCACGACCCCCGTGACCCACTGAGCCTGCCTCGCGTCACGGGCTGGGAAGCCGGCCTCGACAGTCACGGCGACGAGCTGCGGGAACTCCGGGTGGCGGTGGTACCGGACTGGGGCGGGGCGGTCGTGTCGCCGGCGATGTGGGAGGTGCTGGAGGAAGCGGCGACGGCGCTCATCGACGACGCCGGGTGGAAGCGGATCGACGGCGTCGACACGAGCCTGCCCAACATGGGAGGCGCATGGGGACTCTCCGGCATGGTCCAGATCCACGGCGCCCTCGAGGGCCTGTGGCCCGACTGCGCCGAGGTCCTGACGCCCGAGATGCGCGGCGGCCTCGAGCGGACGGCGGAGCGCTACGACATGGCGGCCCGGATCAAGATCGAGAACCGCCGCATCGAGTTCAACGAGCGCATGGCCGACATCTTCGAGGAGGTCGACCTCGTGATCGCGGCCGCCAACCCCGACGTCGCCTTTGCCGCTGAGGGCCCGTTGCCGGACACCTTCGGCGGCGTGGGCGCGGGCCAGCGCAACAACGGGCGCCTCACCTTCCCGGCCAACCTGTACGGGTGCCCGGCGGTGTCGATCCCGGCCGGCACCGTCGACGGCTTGCCCGTGGGACTGCAGGTCACCGGCCGTCACTTCACCGAGCCGTTGTTGCTCGACGCCGCGCGTATGGTCGAGCGGTCCCGGCCGTGGCCGTTGGTGGCGCCGGGCTCACCCCACTGACCTTTTCCCAAGCTGATGCTTGTCTAATAGGCTGGTCGCATGGTGACGGTGGCGACGAGGGCATCGCGCACGGGCACCCGGGCCTTGGCCGTCGGCATGGTGATGGCGATCACCATGAACGCCTTCGAGGCCATGTCGGTGGCGACGGCGATGCCGGCGGTCGCCGAAGACCTCGGCGGCGACGCCCTGTACGGCGCCGCCTTCAGCGCCTACATGCTCGCCAACCTGATCGCCATCGTGGCGGCGGGCGAGCAGGCCGACCGCCGCGGTCCGGCCCTGCCGTTCATCGGCGCCATCACCGTGTTCGCCGCCGGCCTCCTCGTCGCGGGCTTCGCGCCGACCATGCTCATCGTCGTCGTGGGCCGGGCCCTGCAGGGCGCCGGCGCCGGCGCGCTGGCCAGCGTCGCCTACGTCGCCGTGGGCCGGGCGTGGCCCGTCGAGCGCCAGCCGCACATCTTCGCCCTCCTCGCCGCGGCGTGGGTCGTGCCATCGCTGATCGCCCCGGCCGCGGCGGGCTTCGTGAGCGAGGAGTTCAGCTGGCGCTGGGTCTTCCTCGGCCTCCTGCCCCTGCTCCCGGTGTTGGCCGCGCTGGCCCTTCCTTCGCTCAGCGCCTTGGGTGCGCCGACGCGGCCCGACGTCCCCAGCCGCGTCGGTCGAGCCGTCGTGCTGGCGGCCGGCGCCGGGCTCGTCGTGACCGGTCTGGCCGCTGAGAACCCGGCCGTGCTCGTGGGGCTGGCCATCCCCGGGATCCTTCTCGCCGTCCCGGCGCTGGCCCGGCTGCTGCCGCCGGGCATCGGGCGGGCGGCCCGGGGCACGGCCGCCGCGGTGGTGGCGCGTCTGTTCGTGGGCATGGCGTTCTTCGGCACCGACACGTTCATCCCACTGGCGGCGACACGCATCCACGGCGTCACGACGCTGGTGGCCGGCCTGGTGATCACCGCGGCGTCGATCACGTGGACGCTCGGCGCCCAGTGGTCGGCGCGCGCCGCGGGCCGGCACGATCCGGGCCTCACCGTGCGCGCCGGCTTCATCGCCGTCGCCCTCGGGATCGTCCTCACACTCCCGGTGGTGTGGGAGAGCACGCCGCTGTGGACCACCTCGTTGGCATGGACGGTCGCCGGCCTCGGCATCGGCCTCGTCTTCAACACGACGTCGGTCACGGCGATGGCGGCCGCCCTCCCGGGCGGCGAGGGCCTCGTGGCCAGTCAGCTGCAGATCGCCGACGCCCTCGGGTTCGCGCTCGTCGGTGGCATCGGTGGCGCCCTCGTGGGGCTCGCCGACCGCGGCTCGGTCTCGCTGTCGAATGCGCTCGCCATCCAGTTCGGGCTGTCGTTCGCCGCCGCCGTGGTGGGCGCCCTCCTCGGCGGTCGGGTCACGCCGGCGAAGGCAATTCCTGCTCGGTCGTGAGCACAGGCGCGAACAGGTCGCCATCGAGTTCCACCCGCGCCAGCACGTCGCCCGCCTCGAAGACGAGCGGGTCGTCACCGGCGGCAGCGGCCTCCACTTCCTCCCACGACACGGGCGTGGAGACGGTGGGCTGGGGTCGGGCTCGCAGCGAGTAGACGGCCACCGTCGTCTTGTGCCGGCTGTTCTGGCTCCAGTCGATGAAGACCTTGCGGTGCCGCTCCGATTTGGTCATGACGGTCACGACGTCCTTGGGCCGGGCTTTCTCCACGACATGGGCGACGGCGAGGGCGAACCGACTCGCGTGCTCGTGGTCGCACGGCCCGTTCACCGGCACGTACAGCTGGAGGCCCTTGGAGCCCGAGGTCTTCGGCCATGCCTCCATCCGGACCGAGGCGAGGACGTCGCGGATGTCGAGGGCGATCGACGCGCATTCCGTCATCGCCGCCGGCGGGCCGGGATCGAGGTCGAACACCACGGCTCGGGGCGTCTCGATGTCACGGGCCAGCGCCATCGGCGCGTGCAACTCGATAGCGGCCATGTTGGCCGCCCACACCAGGGCGGCGGGCTCGTCGAACTCGCAGTAGTCGATGGTGCCGTTGCGATCACCCGGTCCGGGCGCCGTCGGCAGCCAGTCGGGGCGGTGCTTGGGGCACCGCTTCTCGAAGAAGCCCGACTGATCCACGCCGTTGGGCCAACGCCGAAGGGTCAGGGCGCGGCCAGCGAGGTGGGGCACCATCACCGGCGCGATGCGGTGGTAGTAGTCGATGACCTCAGCCTTGGTGAAGCCGGTCTCCGGGTACAGCACCTTGTCGAGGTTGCTGAGGGAGATCCGGCGGCCGTCGACGTCGACGGTCGGCACGGCCGACGGCGACTAGGCCGACTTGCGCTTGCGGGCCGGCGCCTTCGTGGCCGCCGCTGTGGCCTTGGCCGGTGTGGCCTTGGCCGCTGCCTTGCGCGGCGCCTTGGCGGCGCCGTCGGCCCCGCCCGCGGCCGGGTGCCGCCCGCGTGCTTCCTTGGCCGCCTTCACGCTGGCCTCGAGGGCCGCCATCAGGTCGACCACCTGCGGGGCGGTCGCCGGCCGCTCCGGCACCTCGATCTCCTCGCCCGCGGCCCGCTTCTCGATGAGCTCGAGCACTTGCTCGCGGTAGTTGTCGCGGTAGCCCTCCGGCTGGAATTCGCCGGCCAGCGAGGCCACGAGCTGCTCGGCCATCTGGAGCTCCTTGGCCGAGATCTCGACGTCGTCGACGCCGTCGAGCTCGTCGATGCCGGCCGGATCGACGACCTCGTCGGAGTGCACCATCGTCGACAGCACGAGCCGGCCGTCGACGGGCCGGACCGCCGCCACGTACTCCTTGTTGCGCATGACGAACCGGCCCACACCGACCTTGCCGGACTCCTCCATGGCCCGGGCCAGGAGGGCGTACGGCTTCACGACCTTGTCGGGCGCCAGGTAGTAGGGGCTGTCGTAGTAGAGCGGGTCGATCTCGGACAGGTCGACGAACTCGTCGAGGTCGATGGAGCGGGTCGCTGTGGGGAGGAACTGCTCGAGCTCGTCCGGGTCGACCACGACGTAGCGGCCCTTGGTGATCTCGTAGCCCCTGACGATCAGGTCGTCGGGGACCTCCTCGCCCGTGTCGGCGTTCACCTTCCGATAGCGGATGCGTTGATTGTCGCGGCTGTCGAGCTGGTTGAACGACACGCTCTTGCGCTGGACGGCGTTGAAGAGCTTCACCGGGATGCTGACCAGCCCAAAGCTGATCGCCCCGCTCCAAATCGGCCTAGGCATGGGTCCATTGTCCCGGTTTTTGCGCCTTTGTGAAACTCACGACCTGGTCAAAGGCGTCACGCCAGCACGGCCCGGGCCACCAGATCGGTGCCGAAGGCCGTCAGGATGGCCAGGTAGAGCAGGCCCGTCGCGGCCATGACGGCCGAGTACTGGCGCTCCTTGAGGGCGGCGCGCGTCACGAGGGCGAGCACCAGCGTGGCCACTGCGCACGCCACCCAGAACCAGCCGAGGGTGCCGCCCCAGCCGTCGTCGATCGAACCGTTGAGCACGCTGATCATCCCGGTGGGAACCAGGAGGAGGCCGACCTCGACCGGCCACACCCGGATGACCCAGGTGACCTGCTCGTCGAGAAGGGCCCGGCGCAGGCCCGGCTGGACCAGGTACCAGTGGCCGAGGAGCATGGCGTCCGTGACGGCGCCGAGGAAGGCCGCCCCGGCGAGGGTGCGGGCCACGGCCAGGGCGTCGTTGCCGCCCGCGGCCAGGCCGGCCGCCACGAGGCCGATCACCCCGATGACCGGCGCGACGAGGTCGAGCGCCGGGTTGAACTCCCGCCCCCGGTCAGGTTCCGTGATGAGGACCGTGCGCTCGATGCCGGTCATCTCCGCCACTCGGGCGGTGCGGCGATCGTGATCGGCGTGCTGGCGGGCGACGCCCGCGCGCCGCCTGGCGACCGACACCGTGAGGGCGGTGAGAGCGGTGACGGCCACGCCGGCCGATGCCGCTTCGCGCACGGGGATGATGTCGACGGCGATGCCGGTCGCCACCGCGCCGACGGCCAGGACGGCGTAGACGCTCCGCAACAGCCAGCCATAGCCGAGCCCGACCTCGCGGTGGCGAGTGGTGACCCACAGGAACGCCAGTCCGCCGGTGGCCCACTGCAGCAGCACCGTGGCGGCGTCGAGGCGCATCACGGGCATCGAGGCTAGGAGCCGAGCCTCCGGAACTTGAACCGGTGAACGCCTGTCCGGGCGGTCGGCGGTTCAACTTCCATCGAGGCGATGCCCGGGGCACCCACGACGGCGTTCGCTACCCTCCCTGCCCGTGCCGGCCCCCCGACGCCTCGCTGTCGTGCTGACCGCGCTCGTGGTGGCCGCGGCCGGGTGCGCGCTCGGTCCGCGACCGCACTTGTCCGAGGCGGCGGCGGCGCTGGGCGGCGCGCCGGGCACACCGAGCGGTGACGCCGGCGCCGACCGCGTGCTGGCGCTGCTCGAGTCCGACATCACGGACCCGTTCACGGCGACGTACCAGGTGACCCGGAAGCTCGGGCCCAACACCACCACAGCGACCGTGGTGCAGGACGGCGACCGGCGCTCCGTCACCGTCGGCGACGTCCGCTTCCTCCACACCGAGCAGGACGCCACGTGCGTGCTCTCCACCCGGGTGTGCGAGCCGGGGGTGCAGGACGCCCGCATCAGCGACTACAGCATCGGCTCGGCGTTCTGGGCCCAGGGGCCGGCCCGGGCGCTACGCGTGGCCATGACGCGGCGCGCCGGCGCGCCCGTCGCCAGCACCCAGACCATCGCCGGCCAGCAGGCCCAGTGCGTCGATGTGCCGGTCGGTGCCGGGGTCGAGCACTACTGCGCCACGCCCGACGGGCCGGTCGCCCGCTGGGACACGGCCGCCGTCAATGTGGAACTGACCGGCTTCGACCGCGAGCCGGACCAGAGCGCCTTCGACGTCTAGCGCTAAGACGTCAGACGTCGAGGACGACGAGGTCGTGGTCGACCGTGTTGAGCGCCTCCGGCCCGCCCGGCGTGGCCACGACGATGTCTTCGAGCCGCATGCCCCACTGCCCCGGCGTGTAGATGCCCGGTTCGACGCTGAAGGCATGACCCGGCGCCAAGGCGACGTGGTTGCCGGAGACGATGTACGGGTCCTCGTGCTCCTCCATACCGATGCCGTGCCCGGTGCGGTGGATGAAGCGCTCGCCGAACCCGCCCGCGGTGATGATGCGGCGGGCGACGGCGTCGACCTCCTCGCACGGCGTGCCGACGACAGCGGCGGCGACGGCGGCCTGCTGTGCTTCCCGCAGCACGGCGTAGGCCTCCATCGCCTCGGTCGGCGCCGCACCCAGCGCCACCGTGCGCGTGATGTCGCTGCAGTACCCGTTCATGCGGCCCCCGAAGTCGCACACGACCAAGTCGCCGCGCTCGAGGAGCCGCGCGCTGGCGCTGTGGTGCGGGCTGGCCCCGTTGGGGCCGCTGCCGACAATGGCGAAGTTCACCCGTTGGTGCCCCTCGGCGAGCATCCGTCGGGAGATGTCGGCCGACACGTCGGCTTCGGTGCGACCGACCATCGGGATCTCGCCACCCTGGAGCTGTCGCGCAACCCGATCGGCGGCGGCACCGGCGGCCCGCAGGGCGGCGATCTCGGCCTCGTCCTTGCGCGATCGGATCGGGCTCACGACCGTGCTCGCACGCCGGAACGTCGTGGACGGCAGGGCCGTCAGCAGGTCCACGAGGAAGCGGGCCCACGTGTGGTCACCGATGGCGGCCGTTGCCGCGCCCTTGGCCAGGCCGGCGACGATGTCGATCGGGTCGTCGGTCTCGTTCCACGCCTGGATGGTGAACACGTCGGGCTGTTCCGCAACCCGCGGCGCCTCGAGCCGGGGCACGACGAGCGTGGCCTCGCCATGGCGCGGCAGCACCAACATGGTGAGGCGTTCCAGCGGCATGGCCTCGTAGCCGGTGAGGTACGGCAAGTCCGGGCCGACGGACAGAAGCAGGACATCGACGCCCTGCGCCTCCATCTCGCGCCGGACCCGACCCACGCGCTCGGCGAAGGTGCTCACCGGGCGCTCCGGAGCGCCACGGGCGCCGCCGCCGTCGCCTGGCGGGCGTGATAGCTCGATCGCGTCAGGGGCGACGCCTCGACGTGGCGGATGCCCATCGCTTCACCGACCTCCTTCAACCGGTCGAAGATCGCCGGCTCCACCCACCGAGCCACCGGCAGGTGGTTGGTGGTGGGCCGCAGGTACTGGCCCAGGGTCACGATGTCGACGCCGATCCCGGCCAGGTCGGCCAAGGCCCCTTCGACCTCGGCGTCGGTCTCGCCCATGCCGAGGATGAGCCCCGACTTCACCGTGAGGCCGGCCGCCTTGGCCCGAGCGAGCACGCCGAGACTGCGGGCGTAGCCGGCCGACGGCCGCACCGCTCGCTGGAGGCGCGCCACGGTCTCGAGGTTGTGGTTGAAGACATCGGGACGGGCCGCCAGCACAGCGTCGACGGCCGCCGGGTCCCCCTTGAGGTCCGACACGAGCACCTCGACGGCACAGCCTGGTGCCCGGCGCCGAATGGCGCGGATGGTGGCGACCACGACCGAGGCGCCCCCGTCGGGAAGATCGTCACGCGCCACCATCGTGGTGACGGCGTGGGCGAGGCCCATGCGAGCCACCGCCTCCGCCACTCGTTCGGGCTCGCCTGGATCGGGAGGACCGGGATGGCGCGTGTCGACGAGGCAGAAGCCGCAGGCCCGGGTGCAGCGCTCACCCAGCAACATGAAGGTGGCCGTGCCGTCGGCCCAGCACTCCGACAGGTTGGGACAACCGGCTTCCTCGCACACCGTCACGAGTCGGAGGTCGCGCATCGTGCGCTTCAGGCGCAGCACGTCGGGCCCGAGCGCGACATGGGCCCGTAGCCACTCGGGCTTGCGATCGGTGATGGCGAGCCCGCCCGTGACACCGGCCGCCTCGAGCCGCGACACGAGACGCACGGGCGCGCCGGCGCCCTCGCCGCGGCTGAACGGCGCGAGGTCGGCAGGCCGGTGGCGCCACGCCACGTCCTGGCGTTCCATCTCGCCGTCACTCCACGCCTCGGCCGCCCGGGCGGCGACGGCGGCGACGACCTCGGCCATGGTGGCATCGACGCCCTCAGCGGCGAGCGACGTGACCGGCTTGTCGATCCCGCACGGCACGATGTGGCCGAACATGGCGAGGTCGGTGGTGACGTTGAGCGCGAAGCCGTGCATGGTGCGGCCGCGGCTGAGCTTCACGCCGATGGCCGCGATCTTGCGCGGCGCCGGTCCGTCGGGATCGAGCCACACGCCCGGGTACTCCCGCAGGCGGCCGGCGCCCGGCAGCCCGACGTCGGCGAGGGCGTCGATCACGACCTGCTCGACGGAACGGACATAGGCCACCGTGTCGGCCATCCCGGTCTGACGGCCGTTCTTGCCCGGCCGGGAAAGGATCGGGTAGCCGGTGAGCTGACCGGGGCCGTGGTAGGTGACGTCGCCGCCCCTGTCGGTGCGCACGAGCTCGGCGCCCACCGACACCGGCGGCACCAGGACGTGGCGGAGGTCCGCTCGCACGCCCAGTGTGTAGACGTGAGAATGCTCGAGCAGCAGCAGGTGCTGCTCGCGGCCCCGCTCGTAGAGGGCGCGCTGCAGCTCGTAGGCCTCGCCGAACGGAACCCGACCGAGCCAGCGGACGTGCAGCGGCGTCAGAGTTCGGCCTCCCAATCGCGCGTCTCGAGGACGTCCTTGATCCGCACGAGGAAGTTGGCGGCGTAGGCCCCGTCGAAGGCGCGGTGGTCCCAGCTCATGGCCAGATTGCCGACGGAGTGGATGGCGATGCCCTCCTGCCCACCGGGCAGTTCGACCACCACCGGGCGCCGCTTGATGGCATCGGTGGACAGGATGGCGACCTGCGGCTGGTTGATGATGGCTGCCGTCAGTACGGAGCCGGCCGATCCGTTGTTCGAGATCGTGAACGTGCCGCCGGTGATGTCGTCGGGCGACAGCTTGCGCGACTTGGCCCGGCTGGCGAGGTCGGAGATCTCCCGGGCGATGGCTCGCAGCCTCTTCGTGTCGGCCTCTCGCACGATGGGGACGATGAGCCCCTGGTAGTTCAAGTCGACGGCGATACCGAGATCGACGTAGCGGTGCACGATGAGCTGGCCGTCGCCGACCGACGCGTTCATGTGCGGGAACTCGGCAATGGCGTCGACCACGGCCCGGCTGATGAACGGGAGGTACGTGAGGCTGAAGCCTTCCGCCTGTTTCCACTCGTTCTTGATGGCGTCGCGTACCCGGTCGACGTTGGCGTAGTCGACTTCGACCACGCTGAAGGCGTGGGGACTCGTGGCCAGCGACATGCGCATGTGGTCGCCGGTGAGGGTGCGGATCTTCGACAGCCGGATCGCTTCGTCCCGCGCCCCCGCCTGCGCCGCCGGCGCGGGTGCCGGAGGCGATGCAACGGGTGCCGGAGGCGATGCAACGGGTGCCGGAGCCGACGCCGGCGGTGCGGCGGCCGGCGCAGGAGGAGCGGCCGGCGCGGCGGGGGCAGCCGGCGCAGGAGGAGCGGCCGGCGCGCCGTGTTCGATGTGGTTGACGACGTCGTCGCGGGTGATGCGCCCGCCGGGACCGGTGCCGGTGATCTGACCCGGGTCGAGTCCGTGCTCGTTCACCAGGCGCCGGACGACCGGGGACAACAGCCGGTTGTCGCCGGACGGGGCCAGCACCGATGAAGGGGCGGCCGGAGCCGGGGAGGCGGAGGCCGCATCAGACTGTTCCGCCGCAGGAGGCGAGGGCGGCGGCGGAGGCGGCGGCGGTGCGGCGGCGGGTGGCTCGGCCATGGGAGGTTCGGCCGGAGGCTCGAGGGGTGGCGCCGGGGAAGTGGAAGGCGGCGAGGCGGGAGCCGAGCCCGCCTGGGCTTCCCCGACGACAGGACCCGTCGAGCCGGAGGCCGAAGGAGCCGAAGGAGCCGACGGAGCCGAGTCGCCGGCACCGACGACCGCGATGATGGCGCCGACCTCGACCGTGTCCCCCTCTTGGGCCTTTATCTCTTGGAGCACCCCCGCCACCGGCGACGGCACCTCGGTGTCGACCTTGTCGGTAGAGACCTCGAAGAGCGGCTCGTCCGCCTTGACCTCGTCGCCGATCTGCTTGAACCACTTGGTGATGGTTCCTTCGGTGACCGTCTCACCGAGCTGGGGCATCGTGACGTCGGACATCAGCCGTGCAAGCTCCTTCCGGTGAGGGCGATGAAGGTCTCGCCGAAGGCCTCCGACAGCGTCGGATGTGGCTGCACGAACTCGGCCACCTCATCCACGGTCGCCTCCCAGTTGACGGCGAGGTAGCCCTGGCCCAGCTGCTCGGTGACCCATGGGCCCACCATGTGCACACCGAGAACCCGGCCCGCCTTGCCATCGGGACCCTTCTCGGCGATCACCTTCACGAGGCCCTCGGTCTCGCCGATGATGTTGGCGCGGCTGTTGGCGCGGTAGGCGTCCTTGTGGGTGACGACGTCGTAGCCCGCCTCCTTGGCCGCCTCCTCCGAGTAGCCGGCGAAGGCGACCTCGGGATGGCAGTAGATCGCCCACGGCACCCGGTCGTAGGCCACCGGGTTCGCCCGCTCGCCGAGGATGTGCTTCACGATCATGATGGCCTCGGCGAAGCCGACATGGGCGAGCTGCGGGCCGTCCCGCAGATCGCCGATGGCGTACACGCCCGGCTCGGCCGTGCGGCACAGCTCGTCGACTTCGACGAAGCCGCGATCAGTGACCTTGACCGCCGTCCCGGTGAGGCCCAGCAGGTCGGCGTAGGGCCGGCGACCGACGGAAACGATCACGGCGTCGGCCTCGACCGGCTCGCCGCCCTCGACGAGGACGCGGGTGCCGCCGTTGGCGTTCGGCTCGTGGCCGACGACCTTGGCGCCGGTGCGGATCGTGATGCCGCGCTTGGTGAAGGACCGCACCACGACGTTGGCGACGTCGGCGTCGCAGCCGGGCAGGATCTTGGGCAGGAACTCGAGGATCGTGACCTTGGCTCCGAGGTCGCTGAACGTCGACGCGAACTCGCAACCGATGGCCCCGCCGCCGATGACCACCACACTCTTGGGCACGTGGTCGAGCATGAGCACCTCGTCGGAGGTGAGCACGATCTCGCCGTCGACGTCGAAGCCCGGGATCGTGCGGGCCGCCGAGCCGGCGGCGAGGATGATGTTCGTGCCCCGGAGGGTGGCCGTGTTGCCGTCACCGCCTTGGACGGTGACGGTGTGGTCGGCGCCGAGCGAGCCGACGCCGGTGTAGATGTCGATCTTGCGACTCTTCATGAGGCCCGAGAGGCCGCGGAAGAGGCCGTCGACGACCCGCTGCTTACGCGCCTGGCTGACGCTGAAGTCGACGCTGGGCTGGCCCGCCTCGATGCCGAACTCCTTGGCTCCGGCGACATGCCGGTACACGGCCGCGGTCTCGAGGAATTCCTTGGCAGGAATGCAGCCGCGGTGGAGGCACGTGCCACCCACCTTGTCCTTCTCGATGCACGCCACCTTCAGACCGGCGCTGGCACCGTACAGGGCGGCGGCGTAGCCACCCGGCCCACCACCGATCACCACGAGGTCGTACTGCTCGGCCATGCATTCGAGTGTACGGCCGGCCGAAACCCGACAGGCCCGGTACGAGTCGGCCGATGGTGCGGAAAGCGAGCGATCAGCCGACTCGTCGCCATCGAGTCGGCCAACTGAGCACTACAGGCGCCACTGGCGCTGCGTGGGGCCGACGGCGAAGGCGACGTAGCGGTCGCCGTCGCCGGCGGGGAAGGCGAGGGCGCAGTCGAGCCCGACGCCCGGCTCGACGGGCTGTCCGGCGCACGCCACGCCCTGGCCGTCGGGCAGCGTCACCGGCGCCCGGGCGGTGGTGTCGCCCGTGACCACGAGCGACCACCCCGCGCTGGCGTCGGAGACCGGCTGGTCGGATTGGAGGTGGACGCGTACGACGACGAGGGTTCCGACGTCGGTGCTCCCGGCCACCGTCGCCGTCACCGGACCGACCTGCTGGCTCTGTCCGGGCGCTTTGATCTCCGGCACGGTGAGCTGGTCCCGGTTGGCCGTGACCCGCCACAGGAAGACGGCCCCGGCGACGAGGATGGCCAGACCGCACGCGACCGCGAGGGTGATGAGCGTGCGCGTCTTCACGGTCGAGTGATGCTACGAGGACCACCGGTAGAATCCCGTGCGTGGGACTGCGGGATCTCAAGCGCAAGTGGACGGCGGAGCCGGAAGAGCTCCACAACGACAGCCTCCGTCAGCGCTACCAGATGCCCGGCATCACCCACATCTCCGAGCTCCCGCTGCGCAAGCCGGCCAAGGTGGCGGGCGAGATCAAGCGGATGCGCACCGTTCCCCGGTCCGGGGTGCCGTCGCTCGAGATCGTCGTGTCCGACGGCACCGGTGACGCCGTCGCCGTCTTCACCGGCCGGCGCGCCATGGGCGGGCTCGAGCACGGTCGCGGCGTGCTGATCGAAGGCGTCGCCCACGACGAGCGCGGCCGGCGGGTGATCCTCAACCCCGCCTACACGCTGCTGCCTCGTACGTAGCCGCCCGCCGCTTCGCTTCGGTCGGCTACTGCTCGCTCCGCTCGACAATCGGTGCTCTCGCGGCCCGGCGGCGCACGGCGAAGCCGGACGCCGCCGCACTGAGCGTCAAGCGCCGGTGAGGATCCGGCGCACGTCTTCCTCCGAGTCGGTGGTGACGAGCACGAGCACCTCGTCGCCCACGCGGATCATCGTGTCGCCCCGCGGGACGACAACCCGGTCGTTGCGCACCACCGCCACGACGGTGGAGTCGCGGGGCAGGCCGAGCTCGGCGATCTCGCGGTCGGCCGCCGGCGAGCCCTCGGCCAAGGTGACCTCGGCCAGCTTGGCCCGGCCCCCCTCGAACGACAGGAGGCGCACGAACGATCCGACGCTGACGGCTTCCTCCACGAGTGCCGTGATCAGGTGCGGCGTCGAGACCGAGACGTCGACGCCCCACATCTGGTTGAACATCCACTCGTTCTTCGGATTGTTCACCCGCGCTACGACGCGGGGTACCCCGAACTCCTGCTTGGCGAGGAGCGAGATCACGAGGTTGTCCTCGTCGTCGCCGGTGACGGCGGCCACCACGTCGGCCTTGTCCACCTCGGCCTCGGCCAGCTTGCTCACCTCGCAGGCGTCGGCCTGGAACCACGTCACGCCGGGCGGCTCACGGTCGGCCAGCGCCCGACGCACCACGTTGGGATCGTTGTCGATCAGCAGCACGTCGTGGCCGCCCTCGTGGAGCTGCGACGCGATGAACTTCCCGACGCTGCCGCCGCCCGCGATGACGACACGCATGTCAGTGCCCTCCCGCCCGGGCCGGCGCCGCCAGCCGGTTGTCGAGTGACGCCAGCCGGTCGCCCGCCACCGCGAGGTAGAGCACGTCGCCCTCCTGGACCACGAGGTCGGGGTTCGGGATCTTGGCCACCCCCAGCCGGCTCACGGCCATCACCCGCAGCTCGCCGTTGACCTCGAGCTCGTCGAGGGAGTGGCCGGCCCATCCCGCCGCCACCACCCGCTCGACCAGCATCACGTTGGCGCTGGGATCGACCCAGTCGACGGCGGGCTCGTCGGGCAGGATCCGGCGCAGCACCCGCTCCGACGTCCACGCCACCGTGGCGACAGTGGGGATGCCGAGGCGCTGGTAGATCGCCGCCCGCCGGGGGTCGTAGATGCGGGCCACCACCCGTTCGACACCGAAGGTCTCCCGGGCAACACGGGCGATCATGATGTTCGAGTTGTCGCCGCTCGTGACCGCGGCGAGGGC
>DASXAI010000056.1:0-7597 GCA_036406775.1 Acidimicrobiales bacterium | reverse complement strand
GACCCGCTCCGGAAGCTCTGGACCGCCGGCCGAGGCCGGTCGCCCGGCAGCTCCAACACCGGCAGCGTCCCACCCAACACCCCCGTCCAGTACGCCAACTGGTCCTGCACGACATCGGACTGCTCGAACTGCCGAATCCCCACCGAGTAATCGGCGTAGTGCACGCGCAGTCGCGCCAGTACCGGCTCGCGCCCGCTCACCCTGGCCGTGTACCGCTCGATGATCTCGCCGACGACACGGGACACGGACCACCCGTCGGCCGCGATGTGATGCACCGTCAACGCCAGCACGTGCTCGTCGGCCCCCGAACGCAGCAGCAAGGCGCGCAACTTCACGTCGCGAGCGAGATCGAACGGCCGGGCCGCCTCCTCGCGAAGGACATCCTCCAGAACAGCCTCACCCAGGTCGCAGACGTCCCACGGAACCACCACCGCATCCGCGTCCACCACCACCTGCACATAGCCGTCGTCGACGGGAGCGAAGTTCGTGCGCAACGCCTCGTGCCGGCGCACCACCTCGACGACCGCATCCCGCACCGCGTCGACGTCGAGCACACCCGACAAGCGCAACGCCACCGGCAGGTTGTAGACACCGACACGAGGCGCGAAGCGGTCGAAGAACAACAGCCGCTCCTGAGCCGATGACACCGGGAGCGGCTCCTCGCGCCCCACCGGTGCGACCGGAGCGAGCCCCGCCGGCGCAGACGCGACGCGCCTGCCGATCCCGAGCTCGGCGGCGAGGTGATCGACGAGGTCGGCCAACGTCGGGTGCTCCAGGGCAACCGTGGACGGCAACGCCAGCCCGGTGCCGGTGCGCAGGCGGTTGGTGAGCTCGACCGCCATGAGCGAGTCCATCCCGAGCTCGCTGAGGTCGCGGTGCGGCTCGATGCGATCGCTCGGGTCGAGGCCGGCGACGGACGCGATCTGCTCCTCGACGAACTCTTCGAGCAGGTCGAGCTGGTCGGCTGGGTCCGCGGTGGCCAGTGCGGCCGCCACGTCATGGATCGCCTCCGATGCGTCGTGGAGGGGTTGCGGTCGGTCCGACGTGATCTCCGAGAGGAACGCCGCGAGTGCCACCCCTCCGAGGTCGCGCCGGGCCGCATCCCAGTCCATCCACAGGACGCAGACCTGCGGCGCGTCGTGGCCCAGCAACAGATCGAGGGCGTCGAGTGCGTCGGCGGGTGAGAGGAAGCGGACTCCCCGTTCGGTGAGGCGCCGCTCTTCGCGGGGGCCGAGGCCCGCCGCCATCCCAACCTCCGCCCACGGACCCCAGTCGATGCTGAGCGCAGGCCGCCCCTCGGCACGGCGTCGGTGAGCCACGGCGCCCATGGCCCGGTTCGCGGCGGTGTAGCTGCTCTGTCCCGGTGCGCCGAGGATGGCCGATGCCGACGAGAACAGTACGAAGTGGTCGAGCTCGAGTTGGCGCGTGCTCTCGTGGAGCAGCCAGGCGCCCGCGAGCTTGGGTGTCAACACCTGTCCGAATCGGGCCCACGTCTGCTGGGCCACGGCCCCGTCGTCGAGGATGCCTGCGGCGTGGAAGATCCCCCGCAGGGCGGGCATCGTGGCGGCGACGAATCCAACGGCGCGTTCGACGTCAGTCCGGTCGGCGACGTCGCCCTGGACGGCGACGACCTCGACCCCCTCGCCTCGCAGTTCCGTGAGCACGGTCTCGGTGTGCGCCGACGGCGGCCGCCGTCCGAGCAGGAGGAGATGGCGCGCACCCCGCTCCGCCAAATGGCGGGCGGTCGCCAGGCCGAGGCCGCCGAGGCCACCGGTGATCAGGTAGGTGGCGTCCGGTCGGATCGGCGGGGCCGGCCGATCCGCGACCGCTCCCATCTGCGTGACGACGACCTTGCCGGTGTGGCGCGCCTGGGCCATGAACCGGAACGCGTCGGGGGCTCGATCGAACGGGAAGGTGGTCAGCGGCACACGGCGGAGGACACCCGCACTGGCGGCGGCGACGACGTCGGTGAGCACCGACCGGACCAGCTGCGGGTCGTCGAGCGCGGTGTCGCCCCAGTCGACGATGTGGTACTCGATCTTCTTCCCGAGCCCGGCCGCGGCGTCGGCGGTGAGGTGGTCGCGCTTGCCGATCTCGAGGAACCGCCCGCCACAGCGCAGCAGCCCGAGGCTCGTGGTGACGAAGTCCCCGGCCAGCGAGTTCAGCACGACGTCGACGCCCTCGCCGCCGGTGTCGGCCAGGATCTCGGCCCCGAAGGCGAGCGAGCGGGAGTCGTAGACGTGCGTGACGCCGAGCGAGGACAGGAACGCTCGTTTCGAGGCGCTGCCGGCGGTGGCGTAGACCTCGGCACCGACCCGCTGAGCCAGCGCGATGGCCGCCAGCCCCACCCCACCGGCACCGGCGTGGATCAGCACGCGCTCGCCCGCCTGGAGTCGCCCGACATGGCGCAGCGCGAACTCGGCGGTCATGTTGGCGATGAGCAGTCCGGCTGCTTCGGCGAAGGTCATCGTCGCCGGCTTGGCTGCCACCAGCACCGCCGAACATGTGACGTAGGTCCGGAAGCTGCCCGGCGCGACGGCGACGACGGGGTCGCCGACTTTGACGTTCGTGACGCCGGGTCCGACGGCCACCACCACTCCGGCGCACTCGCCGCCAAGGGGCCCCGGGTCGCCCGGATACATGCCCAGGGCATTGAGCACGTCCCGGAAGTTGAGACCCGTGGCGTGCACGCGGATCTCGACCTCGCCCGCGTTCGGCGCCCGGCGCGCCGCTGGCCGCACGACCAGGTTGCCCAGCGTGCCTCGCTGCGTGACGGCGAGCTCGAGCGGTTCGCGGGGCGCGGTACTCGCCGGCACGAGGCGGCCCGCCACCAGCGAGCCGGCGCGCCACGCCAGCTGATCGTCGCGGCCGCCGGCGACCAGCATCTCGGCGAGCTGATCGACGCAGGACGCCGGCGCGAGCGGGTCGAGATCCATGCACACCGGTCGCAACTCGGGGTGCTCGACCGCGAGCGAACGAGCGAATCCCCACAACGACGCTTGGATCGGTGCGGCCGACTCGCCGTCAACCGTCACCGCGCCGCGCGTCACCAGCCACAGGCGGGCATCGCTTCGGCCTGTGCCGACGAGCGCCTGTGCGAGCGCGAGGGCGCCGCCAAGCGCAGCGGCGGTGTCGTCCACGAGCGTGGACGCGGACACCGGTTCGGCGGCGTCGAGGCCCCACAGGTAGGCGACTCCCACAGGAGCCGATGCGACCGTTGGGCGGAGCAGGGATTCGAGGCCGTCGTGGTCACCGGCGGCGAGCTCCCAGTGTCCGGCCGCGACCTCAGCGGTGTGCGACCCGGGGACGACGGTGACGCACGGCATGCCGCCGGCGGTGAGGCGCTCGGCGAGTTGACGACCAATGCCGCCGCCATCGGCGAACACGACCCAGGCCCGGGCCTCGTCGGAGGCTTCCGGACGCGATGGCGGACGCCACGCCAGTTCGTAGAGCGCGCTCGAGACGGTCCGGTTCCGTTGCCAGTGGGACCGCGGGACGCGCGCCATCTCCAGGCGGTCGATCGAGGCGACGGGGGCGCCGTGCGCGTCGTAGAGGTCGAGCCGGGCGGCGACCCTTGACGTCGAGGCGTCCGCCTCGTCCAACCGCGTGACCTCGCACCACGCGCTGGACGGCGAACGACGATGCAGCCGCACGCCAGTGAGGCCAACAGGAACGAACATGCGGTTGTCGCTGTCTTCGACCGGCGGCAGCGCGGCGCCGGCCACCTGGAAGCAGGCGTCGAGGAGGGCAGGGTGAAAGACGTACGAGTTGGTGTCGCCCGCCTCGGCGGGGAGGGTGACGAGCCCCAGGGCCGCACCGTCGCGGCGCCGTAGCCGGCTCAGCCCGCGGAACGCGGGCCCGTAGGTGAGGCCAACGTCGTGAAGGGTGCGGTAGTAGTCGTCGACATCGATCTCGGTGTCGTAGCTCTCCGCTCGGCGTGCGATGTCGACCGGCGCCGGCATCGGTCCGACCGGTCCGAGCACGGCTCGGGCGTGGCGCCGCCAGTCCCGGCTGGGGTCGTCACCGTGCGAGCTGATGATCTCGACCCGCCGTTCACCTTTACGCGTGGTCACGACGGTCTGGACCATCGTCACCGTCTCGTCCGCGAGCACGAGGGCGTCGTCGATCGAAAGCTGCTCGATGGTGTCGCCGTCACCGCAGGCGGCCAGCACCATCTCCACGTACGCCGTCCCCGGGAACACAGCGGTACCGGAGAGGCGATGGTCGCCCAGCCACGGTGGATCCGCTGGTGTGATCTGCGCCTCGAAGATCGTGGCTTCGATGGACGGCGCATCGGTCCGGGTGCCGAGGAGCGGATGGGAGCCGGCCGGTCGACGGTGCCCGCGCCGACCTGACAGTGGGGCCTCGACCCAGCAACGCCGGCGCTCGAAAGCAGAGGTCGGGAGGGCGACACGGCGGTAGTGGTCGGGCGGCGCGAGGCCGTCCCAGTGGATCGGCGCGCCCCGCACGTACATGGTGGCGAGGGCGCCGAGCACGTGGTCGACGTCGTTGTGGTTGCGGCGCAGCGAGGGCACCCACATCTCGCCGTCGCCGTCGCCGCCCGCCCGCGCCATGCCCGAAAGCACAGGGTGCGGACCGACCTCGACGAAGGTGTCGATCCCGGACCTCCGCAGCGCATCGACGCCCGCCGCGAACCGGACCGGCTGGCGGACGTGGCGCACCCAGTAGTGGGGATGGGCGAGCTCCTCGCCGATCGGCTCCCCCGTCACGTTCGAGATCACCAGGCCGTGGGGGCGGTGGTACGCCACCTGCCGGGCGACGTCGGCAAAGGCGTCGAGCATCGGCTCCATGAGCGGGGAATGGAAGGCGTGCGAGACGGTGAGGCTCTGGACCCGAAGGCCTCGCGCCGAGAACACCTCACTCGCCGCCGCGACGGTCGGCTCGCTCCCCGAGATCACCGTGTGAGCCGGGCCGTTGACGGCGGCCACGGCGAGCGACTCGGCGTAGCGGGCGACCTCCACCTCGACATCGGTCGCGGGCGCGAAGACGGCCGCCATCGCCCCGCCCGCGGGCAACGCCTGCATGAGCCGACCGCGGGCCGCCACCAATCGCACGGCGTCCTCGAGGCTGAAGACCCCGGCGGCCACGGCGGCCACGTACTCGCCCACGGAGTGACCGAGGAGCGCGTGCGGCGTGACGCCCCAGGACTGCCACAGCTGGACGAGCGAGTGCTCCAGCGCGAAGAGCGCCGGCTGTGTGTAGGCCGTCTCGTCGACCAACCGGGCGGCGGCAATTCCGTCTGTCGCGAACGCCACCTCGAGGAGCGGTACGTCGAGCCGCTCGTCGAACAGCTCGGCGCAGTGGTCGAGCGCGTCGCGGAACACCGGGAACGCGTCGTAGAGGCCACGCGCCATCCCGGCGTACTGGGCGCCCTGCCCGGTGAACACGAAGGCCACCTTGGGCCGTGCGGCCTGCCCGTGCGCGACGCCCGCGCCGGCCCGACCGGCGGCGACGGCTTCGAGATGAACACGCAGTTCGTCGGCGGTGTGCGCCACGACGGCGGCACGGTGGCCGAAGTGGACGCGCCCGGCGTTGGCCGTTCCGCACACGTCGGCCAGCGACGGGTCGCCGTGCGCCAACCAGCTGGCGTAGCACCGCGCCTGCTCTCGCAACGCCGTTTCGCTGCGGGCCGACAGCGCCAGCAGGTGAGTGCCCGTCACCTGCGGGCCGGCGGGCCGGTCGGCCGGAGCGGACTCCAATACCACATGGGCGTTCGTACCGCTGAAGCCGAAGCCGCTGACGCCCGCCACGCGCCGACCGTCGCGCCCCGGCCACGCCGTCACGTCGGTCGGTACGACGATGGGGAACGCCGGCCACGGGATCTGTGGGCTGCGTGCGTGGAAGTGCAGATGCGGCGGGATCTCGCCCTTCTGCATCGACAGGACGACCTTGATGACACCGGCGATGCCGGCCGCCGATTCGAGGTGGCCGATGTTGGTCTTGACCGAACCGAGCACCAGCGGTTCGCTCCGGCCCGTCCCGAGCACGGCGCCGAGCGCCTCGACTTCGATCGGATCACCCAGCGAGGTACCGGTGCCATGGGCTTCCACGTACTGCACGTCGGCGGGGGCGACGCCCGCCGCCTCCAGCGCCCGCCGGACCACCGCTTGCTGCGCTGGCCCGTTGGGGACGGTGAGACCGCTGCTGTGACCGTCCTGGTTCACGGCCGACCCGCGGATGACGGCCAGGACCGGGTCGCGGTCGGCCTGCGCGTCGGCCAACCGCTTGAGGACCAGCATGCCGCAGCCCTCGGCGCGTACGAATCCGTCGGCGGCGGCGTCAAACGTCTTGCAGCGGCCGTCGGAGGCCATCATCCCCCAGCGGTCGAAGCACACGAAGGCCTCGGGCAACAGCAGCAGGTTCACGCCGCCGGCGAGCGCCATGGTGCTCTCGCCCAGGCGCAGGCTCTGGCACGCCTGGTGCAGCGCCACGAGCGACGAGGAGCAGGCCGTGTCGATCGCCATGCACGGGCCGTGCAGCCCGAGGGTGTAGGCGACCCGGCCGGCCGCCGCGTTCATGGCGCCGCCGGTGGCGCTGTACACGTCGAGCTGCTCGCGGCCGGCGGCCTTGGCCAGTTGTACGTACTCGTTCGTGGTGATGCCGACGAACACGCCGGTGCTGCTGCCGTGCAGCGAGTCGGGTGCGATGCCGGCGCGCTCCAACGCCTCCCAGCTCACTTCGAGCACGAGTCGCTGCTGGGGATCCATCGTCGCCGCTTCTCGCGGCGAGATGCCGAAGAACTGCGGATCGAATTGGTCGATCTGGTCGAGGAAGCCGCCGAACGCACGCGCCCCGTCGAACGCCTCGCCGTCGATGCCGGCCGCTTCCACCATCGCGACTCGGTCGGCGGGGTACTCGCTGATGGCATCCCGGCCGTCGCGGAGCAACTGCCAAAAGGCCTCAGGTGACGTCGCGCCACCCGGGAACCGGCAACTCATCCCGATGATGGCGATCGGTTCGCGCTGGCGGCGCTCGGCGTGGTCGAGCCGGGCCTGGAGGGCGTCGATGGCCTGCAGCGCGTCTTGGAGCAGGGCGCGGCGATCGGACGTGACCGTCATCGGGCCGCTCGTCTCGAGAACCAGCCGATGGCGAGGGCGACGTGGGCGCCGGTCAGTCCGACCGACATGAGCGGATCCATGCCGGTCTCCAACTCTTGACGGACGACGGAGCCCGTGAGGCGGCCCACACCCTGACGGTCAGGGCGGACGAATAGCAGGTGAACGGTAGGGAACCGGGCACCAACCCAAGATGGCAGACCAAGGCGCGGTCCAGCCTGAGTCAAACGGCCTGACTTGGGGCGACGCGACCCTACGCCGCCTGTCTGGGGCCTGCCTGTGCGCTCGCTGAGTGTTCGCCCTACATCCTCACGTGGCGCCTCGGCCACGCAACGCCTTCGCTCCGGTGGCCGGGGCGGCTCAGGCGCTGACGGCGACGTTGTCGAGCAGGGCCGCGAACTTCTCCTCGGCCGCCTGGCGCCGAGTGGGCACGTGCTCGGTCGGCACCTCGGCCGCCTTGTACCGCTTCAGCACCTGGCGCGCCACCGTCACCTTGTGGACCTCGTCCGGGCCGTCGTAGA
>DASXAI010000055.1:0-3578 GCA_036406775.1 Acidimicrobiales bacterium | reverse complement strand
ACTACCCGCCAGCGCCCTCGCCCACGCCCTCCACGACGGCGCCGCCCCCGCCGCCTCCCACGGCGACGACCACGACCCTCGTGCCACCGCCGGCGCCCACGCTGCCGAAGAGCTAGCTCGGTCGTCACCCGAAGAAGATCTCGGCCACCTCGGTGTACATCGCCATGTCGAGGTGGCGGGTGCGACCCACGCACGTCGACATCGGCGCCCGCTCGATGCGCTGCTCCCGGAAGACGACCATCTCGCCCCACGAGTGCTCGTGCACGGCGTCGATGGCGGCCAGCCCGTAGCGCGTCGACAGCACGCGGTCGTAGGCGCAGGGCGTGCCGCCGCGCTGCACGTGCCCGAGCATCACGACGCGGGTGTCGAAGCCCGTTCGGCGCTCGATCTCGGGCGCGATCCGGTAGCCGATGCCACCCAGCCGGACGTGCCCGTGCCGGTCGATCTCGGGCGGCGGAAGCTCGAGCGGGCCGGGCACGGGCTCGGCGCCTTCGGCCACGACCACGATCGACGCGTACCGGCCGCGCTCGTGGCGCCGCCGGAGCACCTCGCACACGTCGTCGATGTCGAAGGGGCGCTCGGGGATGAGCACCACCGTGGCCCCGCCCGCGATGCCGGCGTAGGTGGCGATCCAGCCGGCGTGGCGGCCCATCACCTCGACCACCATGACCCGGTCGTGGCTCTCGGCCGTGGTGTGGAGACGGTCGATGGCGTCGGTGGCGATCTGCACGGCGGTGTGGAAGCCGAAGGTGACCTGGGTGCCTTCGATGTCGTTGTCGATGGTCTTGGGCACGCCCACGATCGGCAGACCGAGCTGCTCCCACAGCATGTGGGCGACGGTGAGCGAGCCGTTGCCGCCCACGACGATCAAGGCGTCGAGCCCCATCTCCTCGAAGGTGGCCTTCACCAGTGACAGGCCCTCGGGGTGCTCGAACGGGCTGCCCCGACGGGTGCCGAGGAGCGTGCCGCCCCGGGGCAGCATCCCGCGCAGTGACCGCACGTCGAGCGGCATCGTGACCCGGGTCATGACGCCTTCCCACGCGTCCATGAACCCGAGGATCTCGTCGCCGTAGACCATCTCGCCCTTGCGGACGATGGCGCGGATGACGGCGTTCAGCCCGGGGCAGTCGCCGCCCCCCGTCAACACGCCCACTCTCACCCCCACTACCGTAGGTGTCGTGGCGTGGGATTCGACGCGGCGCGTGCCCTGGAAACGGATGCTGACGCCGTTCGCCCTCTACGCCGTCGTCGCCGTGGTGCTGTTCTCGGTACTGGGCAAGGGCTTCGACGCCGGGCTGCTGGTGGGCGTGGCTGCCGGCGGCGTGATCTACGCACTGATCGCCACGGTGATGGTCAAGTTGGGCTGGAACCCGCCGATGTTCCAGTCGAAGGAGGAGCGGGCTGCTGCCGCGGCCGCCTCGGCCGAGCGCCGGGCGGCCCGGGCCGCGGCCAAGTCCGGTGGCAAGCGGGGCGGAACGACGGCCACGCCGGCCCGGGCCAAGCCGCCGCCCACGCGCCGCACCAACGCCACCAACCCCAAGGCCAAGACGACCCGCCGCTGATGGAACGTCTGTCGGCGGCGTCCGGCTTTGCCGTGCGCCGCCGGGCCGCCGGAGAACCGATTGCCGAGCGAAGCGAGTAGGAGCCGGCCGAAGCGGAGCGGCGGCCGGCGACGAAGAGTCGTACTCGCGATCGACGCCGGCACCACGGGTGTGCGCACGCTGGCGCTGGACGAGACCGGCGAGGTCCAGGCCATGGCGTACCGGGAGTTCCCGCAGTACTTCCCGCGCCCGGGCTGGGTGGAGCACGACGCCGACGAGATCGCGGCCGCCCTCGACGCCACCCTGCGGGAGGTCGTCGCCGCCATCGACGCGCCCATCGCCACCATCGGCATCACCAACCAGCGCGAGACGGTGGTGGCGTGGGACCGGCGCTCCGGGCGGCCTCTGCACCGAGCCATCGTGTGGCAGGACCGGCGCACCGCCGCCCGGTGCGACGAGCTGGCGGGCCAGGGTCACCTGCCGCTCGTGCGCCGACGCACCGGCTTGGTGCTCGACCCGTACTTCTCCGGCACCAAGATGGCGTGGCTCCTCGGCGACGGGGGTGTGGCCGCCGGGCCCGACCTCGCCCTGGCCACCGTCGACGCGTGGGTGCTGTGGCAACTCACGGGCGGCGCCGTCTACGCCACCGATCCGTCGAACGCCAGCCGCACCATGCTGTACGACATCGTCGACCGCGAGTGGAGCGCCGAGCTCGCCGGCGTGCTCGACGTCCCACTGGCCGCCCTGCCCGAGGTGCGGCCGTCGAGCGGTCGCTTCGGGTTGACGGCGGGTGGCTTCGGCGGCCTCCCGGCGGGCGTGCCGGTGTCCGGCATCGCCGGCGACCAGCAAGCGGCCCTGTTCGGGCAGGCGTGCACGGCGCCGGGCATGACCAAGAACACCTACGGCACCGGCAGCTTCGTGCTCATGAACGTCGGACCCGACTGCCCGGAGCCGGTGGAAGGTCTGCTCACGTCGATGGCCTGGGAGCTGGCCGATGGCCAGGTCGCCTACGCCCTGGAGGGCGCCATCTTCGTCACCGGCGCCGCCATCCAGTGGCTGCGCGACGGGCTCGGGTTGATCGGCGCCGCCGCCGAGGTCGGCCCGCTGGCGGCGTCGGTGCCCGACAGCGGTGGCGTCGTGGTGGTGCCGGCGTTCACCGGCCTGGGCAGCCCGTACTGGGACCCGTACGCCCGCGGCACCGTCCTCGGCATCAGCCGCGGCAGCACGCGCGCCCACCTGGCCCGGGCCGTCGTGGAGGCCATGACGTACCAGACCCGCGACGTCGTCACGGCCATGACGGCGGCGTCAGGCCATGCCGTCTCGGCCCTCCGGGTCGACGGCGGGGCGGCGGTGATGGACCTGCTGCTCCAGCTCCAGGCCGATCAACTCGGTGTCACCGTCAGCCGGCCCCGCCACCAGGAGACGACGGCGATCGGCGCCGGCTTCCTCGCCGGCCTGGCCGAGGGCGTCTGGCCCGACCTCGACACCCTCGCCGCCCAGTGGCAGCTCGACGCCGCCTTCGAACCCGCCGCCGACCGCACCGCCGCCGACGCCGCCTACGCCCAGTGGCAGCGGGCCGTCGACCGCTCCCGCCGGTGGGCGGGCAACTCGGGAACTTGAACGGGAGACCGCCCCGCCGGGCGGTCTGCGGTGCAAGTTCGGCTCAGTCGGCCAGGCGGCGGTCGGCGATGCGGGCGAGCGACGCCAGCTGGCGCCGTTCCCGCCACCGGAACGGCCGGCCCTTGCGGCCGACGGCGACGGCGAGACCGGCGGCGGCGAGGTCGGCCCAGGCCACGTCGTCGGGGCAGCCGTCGGTGCCCCCGTTGTCGAGGTGGCGCGACCCGAGCACGAAGGCCGCGACCCAGGCTGCCGTGGGTGTGGCTCCCACCTCGACCACCGCCTGCACGGGTTCGAGCCGCAGGGCCATGGCCCAGTCGGCCTCGAAGTCGGCGAGGATCTCCTCGCACAAGGTGGGCAGGACAGCGCCGGCGTCCGTCGCCTCGACGAGGCGGACGGCGGTGGCCAGGGCGGCCAGGC
>DASXAI010000054.1:0-7980 GCA_036406775.1 Acidimicrobiales bacterium | reverse complement strand
GGCGCAGCTGGTGCACAACGGCCAGATGTCGCTGCACGACGTGTCAAAGGGATGGCCGATGCTCGTGCCGAGCATCCCGAAACCTCCGGCGCCCGACCACATCTCCATGATGGTCACGGGCGACGAGGTCGCGGCCATGATGTCGCCGTTCACGCAGCCGACATCGAAGGTCGAGTACAAGGTCGTCGACGAAGGCGACATCGCGGTGGTCGTCGAGCAGTTCGTCGACGCCGCCGAACGGTCGGTACGGGCTGGCTTCGACGCCATCGAGCTCCACGCGGGGCACGGCTACTTGCTCGACGAGTTCCTCACGCCGTCGATGAACAAGCGCACCGACGGGTGGGGTGGCCCGGTGGAGAACCGCGCTCGACTGCTCTGCGACGTGCTGCGCGCCATTCGGGCCCGCATCGGTGACGAGTTCCCGCTGTGGATCCGGATCAACGCCGTCGAGTACCACAAGACCGACGGCGAGACCTTCGACGAGCAGTTGCGTGCCATCGATCTCGCCCTCGACTGCGGGATGGACGCGGTCCACCTCACGGCCTACGCCAGCACCGACGTGGCCACCGGTCCCACCGACTCCTACGCACCTCACGTCGTCGGGTCTCTCGCCGACTACGCCGCCGTCGTGCGGTCGCGGGTCGACGTCCCGATCATCACCTTCGGGCGGTTCGAGCCGGACGAGGCGGAGCAGGTGCTGGCCGACGGCAAGGCCGACTTCATCGGCATGGGCCGCAAGCTGCTCGCCGATCCGGATCTTCCCAACAAGCTGGCGTCCGGACGTGTCGACGACATCCGGCCGTGCATTTACCAGTACCGGTGCATCGGGAACATCTTCGTGAAGGAGTCATTGCACTGCGTCGGTAACGCCGCCACCGGTCGCGAGCACGACCTCGCCATGGGCCCGAGCGCGTCGCCGCGTCACATCCTCGTCATCGGGGGCGGGCCCGCCGGGCTGGAGGCGGCGCGGGTGCTGAGCGAGCGCGGCCACACCGTCTCGCTGTGGGAGGCCGCACCGGAGCTGGGCGGGATGCTGCGCTACGCCCGGCACGCCGACCGGCTGCTCGACCACTATCTCGGGTGGCTGGTGCGCCAGGTCGAGCAGGCCGGGGTCGAGATCCGGCTTGGCCAAGCGGCCGACGTCGACGCCGTGGGCGCGGCCGGCGCCGACGAGGTGGTCGTCGCCACCGGCGCGACGTGGGGACGCCCCGACGTGCCCGGCGCCGCTGCCGCTCACGTGTTCACGGTGGCGGACCTGGAGGGATGGCTGCGCGATGACGGCGACGGCGTCGGCCGTCAGGTCGTGCTGCTCGGAGGCGGCAAAGCGGCCATGTCGATCGGCATGCTGGCCATCGCCCGCGGCCGGTCGGTCACGATCGTCGAGCCCACGCACGTGTTCTGCACCGAACTCGGCCTGCCCGGTCGCTGGCGCCTCGTCGCCGACATCGAGCAGGCCGGCGCCCGGTTGGTGCCCAACGCCACCGTGGAGGCCGTCGAGCCGCAGGCCGTGCGGGTGCGCGTCGGTGACGCGGTGGAAGAGATCGGCGCCGACACCGTGATCGTCACCGCGGGCGCCACGCCGCAGCGCGTGCTGGCCGACCGGTTGGGTGCCGCCGGCATCGCCGCGCACGTCATCGGCGACGCCGGCGGCATCAGCCACATCGGCCGCATCGAAGGCGCCAACCTCGACGCCAGCAACCTCGCCGTCGCCCTCGGCTAGGGCGCGCCTCCCGCCGGTGGGGTCAGAGCCGCGGTCGATAGACGTCGACGACGGCGGCGGCGATGGCGGCGCCGAAGTCCTCGCGGGCCCGAGCACTCTGCTCGATCTGCACGCCGTTGGCGCCGCCCGCAGTGATGCGATTGACGATGTTGTTGACGTCATCGCCGCCGTTCACGTCGCTCGGTTCGGCCACCCGGACCTTGATGCCAGAACCCGAGGTCGCCACGAGGATGGCGCCCATCACTTCGTGCTTCAGCACGTCCGGCGCGGCCCCGCCGATCAGTATCTCCTGCTCGTCCATCCCGTGGAAGGCGACGGCGTGCGTGAAACCGCGGGTCATCACCGTGTCGAGCAGAGGGAAGCTGGCCTCGTTGATCTCGGCTGCCGTGATGTGCCAATGGCGCTTGGCCCCGCGGTGGTGCCAGCCCTTGCACAGCCAACAGGTGGCGGACAGCGCGGTCGCCACAGCCAGCGCCTGTTCGTCGGTGTGCAGCTCGATGTCGCCTCCGTGCGGGGCCAGCGCGATGAACCCGGTCTGCGTCGGGTCGTCGTCGAAGAGGCGTTCGACGAACTCGTTCCCCGTTTCGGCGTCGCCGTCGCACAACGTCGGGTTCGGGACCTGACTGTCGATGTGACCGGCGAAGGGCCCCGCTTTCCCCAGCCGCAGCCGGCCGTCGGGACCCATGCGCACCACGCCGGCGGCGTCGGGGATCGACTCGAAGACGGTGTAGATCCCGCGTTCGTCTCCGTCGCGTTCGATCCGCACCTGCTGATGAACGTCACGGCCGATAGCGACGAGCGACTGCGGGTCCACCGAGCAGTGCTCGGCGTGATGTTGCAGGTCCGTCTGCTGCGCGAGCGACTTCCTGATCGATGCGCTGCGTCTCGGCATCGCACCTCCCTCAACCGGCGCCGCCACCGTACCAGCGGCGGCTGCCGCCGAGATCAGGTGCGCTGCGACGCCAGCACGTGGGTCGGATCGTCGGCCGACTCGCCCCGTCCGGACCGGTCCGACGATCCCAACTGCCGCACCACGGGCCGCGACCGGAGGCGCGAACGCGCACCCACGCGCGGCACGTGCCCCCGGCCGGGCTTCCATTCCGAGGGCCGCGCCACCCCGACTAGCGTCGCCGCGGGACGCTGATCAGTGAAAAAACGATCGATGGAATTCAGGCGAAGGGCGGGGCGCGTGGTCGCCGTCGCCGCATTGTGCGGAGCAACGGTCGGGCTGGCGGCGCCGGTGGCCTATGCTGCCGACCCCTTCACTCCCGGCTCCCCGGGCCTCGGCGACCCGTTCTTCCCGAACGCAGGGAACGGCGGCTACGACGTCACCCACTACGACTTGGCGCTGACCTACGAGCCGTCGACGAACCAGCTCACGGGCACGGCGGTGATCACCGCCACTGCGACGCAGAACTTGTCGCGCTTCGACCTCGACCTGCGCGGCTTTCGCATCTTCCGGGTCCTCGTCAACGGCGTGGGCGCCGGTTTCGCTCGCAGCGGCGACGAAGAACTCGTCATCACGCCGCCGGCCGGCCTCAGATCCGGAACGACGTTCACGGTGACGATCGACTACGCCGGCCCACCGGCAGTGGTCACCGATCCCGATCAGTCGATCGAGGGCTGGGTGCCCACCGACGACGGCGCCTTCGTGGTGGGTGAGCCCCAGGGCTCGCCGGGCTGGTATCCCGTGAACGACAATCCGCGGGACAAGGCGACGTACGACTTCACCATCTCCGTCCCCGCCGGTCTCACGGCCATGGCCAACGGCGTGCTGGTCTCGAACGCCACGTCCGGCGGCAGGACGAAGTGGGTGTGGCGGGAAACCGATCCGATGGCGCCCTATCTCGCCACGGCCACGCTTGGTCGGTTCGACCTGACCAGATCGACGACGTCAGGGATCCCGACGTACGTCGCCGTCGATCCGCAACTGCCGAAGGGCCAGGTGCTCAGCAAGCTCCCCGCTGCCGTCGAGTTCTTCACCTCGATCTACGGGCCGTACCCGTTCAATGCCGTCGGCGCCATCGTGGACCGCGCCAAGACCGTCGGCTACTCGCTCGAGACGCAGACCAAGCCGGTGTTCGACCGGATGCCGGATGAGACCACGCTCGTGCACGAGCTCTCGCACATGTGGTTCGGCGATTCGGTGACCCTCACGACGTGGCCCGACATCTGGCTACACGAAGGCTTCGCCACGTGGTCGGAGTGGATCTGGAGTGAGCACCAAGGGAACAAGTCAGCGGCCCAGCAGTTCAAGCAGCTGTACAGCACGCCCGCTCAGGACACGGCGTTCTGGACGCCGCCGGCCGGCGATCCTGGGACGCCTCTGTCCCTGTTCGACGGCACCATCTACGCAAGGGGAGCGATGACGCTCGAGGCCCTGCGCGAGAAGATCGGCGATTCGACGTTCTCGCGGCTGCTGCGGGACTGGGCCACGCAGCACCGGTACGGCAACGTGACGACGGCGCAGTTCATCGCCCTCGCCGACCGACTCGCCGGGACAGATCTCGCTCGCTTCTTCGACGTCTGGCTGTACCAACCGGCCAAGCCGACGCAGTGGTAGTCAGTCTCAAACGAGGGCGGCGGTCAGCTGCTGGGTGAGCCAGGCGCCGAAGCGCTTCGGCGACCACCCCCGTTCGAGGACGAGTTGCTCGTACACCTCGGGTGACGTGAACATCCAGAGGACGTCGCGGGCGTCGGTGGCGCTGACGCCCTTGCGCAGGACCTTCGAATGGTGCAGGTGCTCGGCGAAGGCCGTCATGCCGGTGAGCCGTTCGACCTTGAGCTGCTCGAGCACACCGGCGGCGCCGGCGTCGGAAGCCGCGGCGTCGCGGACGAGGAGCTGAACGGGCACGGAGCGCTCCGACCGAGCCGTGTACTCGCGGCTGTAGATGGCGAGCTTCTTGGCGCCGTCTGACTCGGCCTGGATGCGTGCCACCATCTCACGGGCCGCCAGCGGGACGGGCTCGTCGTCGCCCACGATGGAGACGTCGAAGACCGCTTTGAGGAGACCGGGCTTGTTACCGAAGGCCTTGTACACGGTCTCCACCGACACTCCGGCTTGCTCGGCGATCGTGCCGAGAGTGGTGGAGGCGTAGCCGTGGTCGAGAAACGCTGCTCTGGCCGCCTCGAGCACTGCGGCGCGGGTGCGGCGCGCCTGGGCCTGACGCCCGCTCGAGTCGTAGTTGCGCGACCTCTTGACATTGTCAGACATTCGGTACATGCTCCTGTATCGGTTACAACCTATCGTACCGAAAGACCGGACAGGAGTTCACCATGCCGTACGCCTTCATCCAGGATGTTCCCGCCAACGAGGAGATGTACGCCAAGGTCCGCGCCCATCTGCCGACCCAGGCGCCCGGGCTTGTCGCTCATATCGCAATCAAGCGCGAGGGCGGCCTGCGCTATGTGGATGTGTGGGAGAGCGAGACGGCGTGGGAGCAGTTCCGCCTGGCCCACGTGGAGCCGGCGGTCGACCAGGTGCTGGCGTCGTACGGGCTCCCGCACGACCACTCGCTCGTCACCACCGAACCAGTCGAGGTCATCGACGTCTGGTGCGGCGCCCTCCCGACGCCGATGTGACGGAAATGCACGCAGGAGGTGCAAAACCGTCACCTCGGCGGGGGAGTGGCCGGCGGAGCGCGGCGGGGGAGTGCGGCGCGGAGTGGGCGTCCTCGGCGGCGAGGCGCTCGTGTCACACTGGCCCGAGGAGGTACTGCGGGTGGCGATCACCGCCTCGGGCGATCCGGAGTCGAGGGACGTAGCGGCGACCGGCATCGGGCGGTTCGTGCCCGGCGTCGTCGCCTTCCGCACCTACGAGCGCCGCTGGCTGTCCGACGACCTCGTCGCCGGCCTGGTGCTGGCGGCCATCCTCGTGCCCCAGGGCATGGCGTATGCCGAGCTGGCCGGGCTCCCCGTGGTCACCGGGCTCTACACCACGATGGCCTGCCTCGTGGCGTACGCCGTCATGGGCCCGTCGCGCGTGCTCGTGCTCGGGCCCGACTCGTCGGTCTCGCCCCTGATCTTCGCCGCCATCACGCCGCTGGTCGTCGCGGGCGACGATCCGGCCAAGGCCATCACGCTGGCCGGCATGATGGCGCTCCTCGTCGGCGGCATCGAGATCCTCCTCGGCGTGGCCCGGCTCGGCTTCGTCGCCGACCTGCTCTCGAAGGAGGTGCAGGTCGGCTACATGAACGGGTTGGCCGTCACCATCATCGTCGGCCAGCTCCCGAAGCTGTGCGGCTTCTCCACCGACGCCGACGGCTTCGTCGAGGAGCTCAAGGCGTTCGTGAGCGACTTCCACGAGCGGAACTCGACGGCGCTGACCATCGGCATTCTCACCATCGTCGTGATGCTGGTGTTGCCGCGCATCACCCGGGCCGTGCCCGCCGTCCTCGTCGCCGTCGTGGGCGCCACCGTGGTGACGGCACTGTTCGATCTCGACGTCGTCACCGTGGGCGCGTTGCCGCAAGGACTGCCCCGGCCCGAAGTGCCGTGGACCGACTTCAGCGACGTGGGGCCCCTCTTGGCGGCGGCGGCCGGCATCACGCTGGTCTCCCTCACGGACACCATCGCCACCTCCACCAGCTTCGCCGCTCGACGAGGCGACGAGGTCGACGCCAACCAGGAGATGATCGGCCTCGGGAGCGCCAACATCGCCGCCGGCTTCTTCCAGGGCTTCGCCGTGTCCACCAGCGGTTCCCGCACCGCCGTCGCCGAACAGTCCGGCGCCAAGACGCAGTTGACCGGCGTCGTCGGCGCCGTGTCGGTCGCCCTGTTGCTGGTCCTGTTCCCCTCGGTGCTGGCCGACCTGCCCCAGGCGGCGCTGGCCGGCGTCGTGATCTGCGCCGCCCTCTCCCTGGCCGACGTGGCCGCCCTCGGCCGCTATTGGCGGGTCCGGAAGTCGGCGTTCTTCCTGTCGCTCGTCACCACCGCCGGCGTCATCTTCTTCGGCGTCCTCGAGGGCATCCTCGCCGCGGTCGCGTTGTCGGTGGTGCTGTTCTTCCAACGCAACTGGTGGCCGCACGGGGAGGTGCTGGGACTGCTCGAGGGCGAGAACGAGTGGCACAGCGTGCGCACGAACCCGACGGCGACGCCGCGCCCTGGCCTCGTTGTGTACAGGTGGGAGGCGCCGCTGTTCTTCGCCAACTCGAGCATCTTCCGCCAGCAGGTGCGCCACCACGTCAGGAAGAATCGTCCGGCCTGGGTCATCCTCCAGTGCGAGGCGATCACCGACATCGACGTCAGCGCGGCCGACATGCTCGAGCGGCTCGATCTCGAGCTGAACGAGGAGGGCGTCCATCTCGCCTTCGTCGAGCTCCGCACCCGGCTCCGCTCCCTCCTCGACAACTACGGCCTGCTCGGCACGCTCGACCGCGATCACTTCTACGACTCGATCGACGAGGCCCTCGCCGCCATCGACGGCGACCAAGCGACGGCGGGCGAGTAGGCCTACGCTCCGCCCGATGGACGACCGCGACGCCATCACCGCGCTGCTGTACCGGTACGCCGAGGCGATGGATCGCGGCGATTTCGCGGCCGTGGCCGACCTGTTCCGTGACGCGCGAATCCGGGTCGGCCCGGGTGACGACGACTACCTCGCCGCCGCCGCCATGCTCGAGCTCTGGGAGAACACGGTCATCCGCTATGCCGACGGCACCCCGCGCACCAAGCACGTGACCACCAACGTGATCGTCGAGGTCGAGCCCGACGGCCGCCGGGCCGCGTCCCGGAGCTACTACACGGTCTTCCAACAAGTCGACCGGGGCCCGCTGCAGCCGATCATCTCGGGCCGGTACCACGACCGGTTCGAACAGGTGGACGGCGAGTGGCGTTTCACCGAGCGCGACTACACGCTCGTCGACCTCGTCGGGGACCTCAGCCAGCACCTTCGCATCGACGTGGCCCCGAGCCCCCCATCGACGCGAGGATAGGGACGCCGACCACCACACGACGCTTCGGGGGACCACGATGCTGAAGGACATCCGGGAAGTGACCGACGCCCAGGAGTACGCCGCCGAGCTGGAGCACCGGTGGACGAGCCTCCTGAGCTACCGGTACATCGGCCGCAACATGAGCGCGCTCAACACGGGCGACGTCGACAACACGGTCACCCTCCGGCGCGACATGCGCAACGCCGCCGGCGGCTTGCTCGTGGCACCGCTGTCGATCACGTCGCCCGAAGGGGGCGGCCGTCACGATCTCAACGCCGTGCCGAACCCGGTCATCCACTCGTGTCAGATCCTCGATCCCGCCCTCGA